>NZ_JBSSFD010000026.1:0-62695 GCF_054062295.1 Lysinibacillus sp. TE18511 | reverse complement strand
CATCGAAGGCTGGTACAATCGCAAGCGAATCCACGGTAGCATTGATTATTTCACACCCGATGCGTATGAGAAAATGTGCCGAGCAGCAGCGTAAATAGGGGTACAAAGAAATCTACCCCACCACAATTTCGAGCGCAACTTCCATGTATTTTCCGCTCTACATCCCGAGTAGGCGGTCAAAGGCTCTTTTCACTTTGACGGGCTACTCGGGATGTGGAACACTCCAAAAATGGACGTTGCGCAACAAACAAAAAATTAACTTGAGTGTGTCTATAATCTTGACGTAGATCCAAGAATTATGGAAAGAATTAACCATGGATGTAGCGAGACGTTTAATTTCTAACTATAAGATTAATCTAATCGTGCCAATGACTATTCGGAAAATAGAATACTTTCATTTCATTCACAACGGATTCAAAAGTATTGATGAACAAACCTATCATTTTTGTTTGAGTGCAAGTAAAGAGACAATTTACGAAAGGTTAAGACTACGTGGAGAGGAAGAAGGTAACTGGTGTTTTCAACAAACTGATAAATGCTTGGAAGCCTACAATAAATATGATTTTAGAGAGTATATAGACACAGAAAAAGTTGATATCAATGTCATTGTTCATGAAATAAAAGAAAAGTTAAATATTTAAGTTGAGGACATCCAAGAAGAATCATCGCAAGCAAGTAACGAGCCTACAGAAGAAAATTTGCAAGCGTTATACCAATAAAATTGCATTAATGCAAAGAAGTAGTTGTATACAGAAATGGAGAGATTACTTGATGTTGAAATTTATCGGCTCAGGAAGTGCATTTAATACGAAATTAGGGAACAATTCAGCTTATTATAAAGTAGGGAATCAAATGTTGCTAATTGATTGTGGAAGCAATATTTTTCACCGCATTAAGGAAAATAGTATTCTAAAAGGGATCGAGCACATCCATGTATTGGTAACTCATACGCATGCAGACCATGTAGGGAGCCTAGCTGATTTAATTTTTTATAGCTATTATTGTCATGGAGAATTTGCAATACCGAAAGTGACTGTTTATTACGTCGATGATGTGAAAATTAATGAACTATTGGCCATCAATGGCATCATCCCTGATATTCATTGCTTAACAAAAAAATTACATGCAGATACACAATACACACTTAATTTCTGTAAAGTGCTATTCGAGAAATCTAGTCATGTTGAAGAGATCCCTTCTTATTCAATTGAAATAAATATTGATAACAAGCATATTTATTACACCGGAGATACGAATAGTCTAAAATCATCTTTACTAAATCCTGAATCGAGTAAGCTATATGATTATGTATATGTAGATACTTGTAAAGCAGATTATGATGGCAATGTTCACTTGTCATTACGAAAGCTTAGTGAATTAGTTCGTCATGAATTACGTTCGAAATTTTGGTGTATGCATTTAGATGAAGGTTTTGAGCGTCAAGAAGCGGAAATGTTAGGATTTAATGTTGTGACGAATGAATTTTAGTTACTGGTAATAACGATGGGGGAACAGTTTTTATTTTTGATGCATTAATCATTTAATTCAATGAGATAAGGCAAAAGCATATATGACCAAGTTTCAATTAACGTTGAACTTGGTTTTTTTAGTATGTCTATATCCAAATTTTATAAATTTAGGTATTGATAAGCTTTATATTACAGTCTATATTGTTTATATAGTATATATACAATATGTATTTAAGGGTTTTGTAGTATTCAATTAAATTAGAAGGGGAGTTAGCCATAATGGCAGATACAATAAAAAAAGATCGTCCTATTCGAAATCGAAATTGGATGAAAACTTTGGGAGCATTTCTCGCGTTGCTATTATTCTTTTTCCTTTGTGAAACGTATTCATGGCCACTGTTCAGAAAATTTAACGAAGGAACCTTATTCGGGAGAATTTCTAATTCAGAACTTTTTGTGGAATGGTTTACTCCATATAACACACCCCAATTTAATCTTTTCACCGCATTCTTTGCCATTACACTACTTCCAAGTGCACTAATAGGTGCCGTAAAAGATATCTTTTCTAGAGAATAAAACGATCAGACGTTGCGAATACCGAAAAAAGTGAAGAAATAGCGAACATCCCTCAAATCGTCAAAATAGTTGAGGGATGTTATTGTAATAGCTATTCTTTAATTGTTTCGTCAAATGATTTTCGACCCGGATTCACTTTATTGACGGTAACGTTTAATTTACTAAGCGAATCTGCTGACAATGGAATCTTGCCATCTTTCTCTAATTTTTTCCACGTCTTTACGTCTTTTCGATATAGATGCTCCGATAAGCGGTAAATATCAGCATCTAATTTTAAACCCTCTTCATATGTTGTTTTTATATCTTTTTTAACTGCCGCAACAATGCCTTTTCTTATTTCATCAGTGGTTATTTTTCCTTTAAAACCATTGATGATTGCATTAAATTTTACATCTACTTCAAATTTTACATCACCGTTTTTTACAATTGGTTTAACGTCTGTACTTAATTTTTCTAAATCAACTGTTAAGTAATCTCTTTCTTTACTGTCTAATTTAAAGGTTACGTCTCCTCGAGCTTTTTTATCATGCATCCATTGGGCCCCTTTAGCAGCCTCATTCTTAACGAAGCCTTTAAAACCATCCTTAGAAAATACGCCAAAACCCGTTAAGGCAGTTTCCTCTGTTGGTTCGTTTGTATTTTCCCAGTTTTTATTAATTGTCACGAATGGAATATTCACTTCATGACTCGGTTCGTTTAATTTGATAACGAGGTTGCGTAAATCAACGGGCTCTACAAATGTTTCTAACTCTTTTGTATGCAATGGATTACTTAATTTTGAAGCTGTGATTGATTTATTTAATAATGGTGTCACTAGAAGAATATCTTTAATAGGGTCTTGTGTACAATAAGTCAATATTTGATATCTTGTTTCCCGATGACGCAGAAAACTGTCAATAACGGAAATCGCATTTTCACTTTTCAAAGCATCCTCAGAGAAAAGAAGGTAGGTCATATGTCCCCAAAAAACTTTTTGGTCGATCGAACGATACAATTTGAAAAAGGCTTCTTCCATTGTTTTTCCTTTAGCAAACCCAATCTCTGCCTGTGCAGTTTGAGGAGCAGGCGTTTCAGATTTAGCAACATTAGCAAAGTTGATGATTTGCATATATATTTCATATTGACCATCTTTAAAATCGATACCAATACCGTCAACATAGTACATTCTTTGAGGTTCAGAGACATCCCAACATCCAGAAAGCAATAGTACAACTGATAAACTTACTATTAATGCAATTTTTTTCTTCATGTTTGATCCCTACTTTTAGCAATTCTTATGTTATTAGGAGGAGCAAAGTGGTTTGTTTGATACAGTTTAAGCTTAGACAAAAAATGAGAGGATTATAAGTAGTGGAAAACTATGAAATAAAAGATCAGGACTCAATCCCTAGTGTTCGAAAAATGGTCAAGGGATTTTTGGTGAATGTTGTGGCACTCTAATAAAGGTAATTTCCGTTCCAAGCTACTCGCTCCCAGTGGGCGAGTAGCTTGGAACGGAAATCAACAGTAGCGTAGAGATTTTTATGAATAATCAGAGGGGATGAAGAAAACCCCCGCTGATTAGTAGTCTAAACTTTAAATTCCTTTATTATCGCGAATTTCTATTATGGTTCCTTCGGGTGCTTTTAACTTACATAGCTGACCATTTTCAACCTTATAAATAATGTCACCTTTTTTGTAGATAAAATTCACATTCATATCCTTCAGTCGATCTACCTCATCACTAAGATTGTCAACCCATAAACAGAAATGTACAATGCCTTGACCATTTGAATTGCATACCTCAAGTTCTTCATTATATTTTCCCGTTTGGAGTTCAATATAAAAGGTTCCGAGCTTTAACCAAGTGTTAAAATGTCTATCATGGAAATTTGGTGACTCTTGTACAAGTTCAAATCCTAATACTTCCGTATAAAAATTTACAGACTCAGCATATGTATTAGTTTGTATACATATGTGATGCACATATTTTCCAACCATAAATTTAGATCTCCCTTTTTTAAAAAATTTTACGCTAATCAAAATGCATATCGATTAGGCTAAGATAGCAATAAAGTGGCATACGAATTCCATCATATTCTTATCTATCCTTAAAGACAACTGTATAATGCATTCCTTAGAGCCAGTTCTCTTGGTTCATTAGCCATACCAAAGCCATGCTTATTCATTGCGTAAGCATAACCTAACCCCTCATCTGGATCAGCAAAGCAGAATGAGCCTCCAGCTCCAGGATGTCCAAAAGAGCTCTCACTTCGACCAAATGGCATATCTGAAAAGTGTTTCCAAAACCCTAAAGAGTAAGCGATGTTTATACAATTTACATGGTCATAAAAACCTTCTGTTGGGGGAGTAGCGCTCTTTCTTAATTCATTCGTAGTGGAAGAATTTAATCCCAGTATTTTCGCTCCACTTGCAAATGCACCATAAATTTTTGCCATCGCTTTTACTTGTCCAACGCCATTACCTGAAGGAAATTCAATAGATAGTATAGGACGATGATTAAAATTATCATTCGCAACAAACTTTTTAGGGTCAACTAAACTTCGAGCTACTAGTGACTTAGCATTTAAAAATCCAAGTAACATTTTGGGTGGCAATTTAGTTAGCCCCTTAAGTAATTGAATAGGATGATTTATTCCTTCAATCGTTGTCATTCTATCTTTTGAGATTTCTGCGGGCAAACCAATATAAAATTCAGCATTGAGCGGTTCAGCTATTTCTTCGTTAAAAAAATCTTTTAAAGTACGTTTTTTTGGATCCGTTCTTTTAATAAGTTCAGAAATTAAAGTTCCTATAGTCCATGCGTGATACCCATGAAATTTTCCGACTTCCCAATCTGGTTTTCGTGCAGCAAGGGAAGGTGATAGACGTGAAGTATCTAGGTCTTCTATATTTTCAATTTTAAGTTCATCGAGAGTGGATAAACCAGCTTGATGTGCAAGAAGCTGTCTAACTGTAATTTTCTCTTTGCCATTCTGAGTGAATTCTGGCCAATATGTACACACGGTCTCATCATAGTTAATGTAACCTTTTGAATGAGCTAGACTTAAAGCTAATGCAGCAAACCCTTTTGTAGCTGAAAACACTTGAACTAATGTGTCTTTCTCCCATTGTGCAGAAGTTTTTCGATCTCGATATCCGCCCCATAAATCAACGACAGGTTCGTTATTAATATACACAGAAAAGGCAGCTCCAAGTTCTCCTCGGTCTGTAAAATTCTTAATAAACTCGTCCTTCACTAATTCAAAACCCGGTGCCACAAAACCATGAATGGGAATACTATTTTTTATTCTCATATTGTTTTCTCCTTCTGATATAATATCCATATCTTTACAAAAAAGAATAAATTTAATAAAATTAACTTAACAGATAAATGACTAAAAAACAACAAATAGTCAAATAAAGAGGTGCGTTAGAATGGCAAGAATTTCAGCTGAACAGAGAAAGCAAATACATGAAACACTTCTCAGCAAGAGTAAAGAATTATTTATTCAGTACGGATTTTCGAAAACAAGTATTGATGACATTGTAAATGCTTGCGGAATTGCAAAAGGTTCTTTTTATTCATATTATCCAACAAAAGAAGAATTATTTTACGCGGTGTTACGAAGGGAAGAAGAAATAAAAAATACCATCATTACTGAGGTAATGAGTGAATCTTTACCACCAAAGGAACTTTTAATGAGATTCTTTGACATCTCCTTTAAAGCTATTGAGGAAAATGAATTTTTCCAAAGTCTATATCAAAGAGGAGAGTACGAGCGAATAGTTAAGAGACTCCCGAAAGAACTTATCGATGACCATGCCAGGGAGGATTTAGAGAGTTCATTACAGTTTGTTAAATTTCTTCAAGAAAAAGGGGTTACAGAAGAAGATCCTGAAATTTTAATTGGCCTTTTTCGAATAATGATGCTTTTACCTTTACATCGACAAGAGATTGGGGAACAAATGTTTTTAAAGACCATAAAAAAAATGATTGAATGTTTATCAAATGATTTAACTTCTTTCAGCAAATGTTTTTAGTAGCGAAAGCAAAGCGTCAGCTACAGAAGTCTCCCACCTCTATAGATGGTGAAATGAATGTAGGTTTAAGTTACTTTTCAGCGTGTATCCAAACATCCGCTGAAATAGAGGAACTCAGGCTAAGAGCTTCACATCCTGTGAAAACGCCTGAGTGACCAACGTCGTGTTGGCCTAAAGCCTCCGGCGGATGTCACGGAATCGAAAAGGAGTTCTTAAAGGATGTTAGCCTAAAATCATCGCATCCATGCGATAACGGCTAACTGACCTGCATCGTGCAGGCCTAAGCAAAAAGCCGATTCCGGACGCAATTATGCCGAGGCATAATTGATCTAGAAAAATAGTTGAATGGAAGGAAGCGTTATTAAGAGACAATTGACCTGTGCTCTTCATAGAAGTCACATGAGTGAGGACCATCTCAAATAATAGCAGAATAGCTTATTACCGAGGAAATAACGTGTATAAATGACACCAAAATGGATAATTTATAAATCGGAGGTGATAATTTTGACTAAAGAAAAGCGTAATAACCTTGAACTAGATCAAGTAGAACTTGGATCAGATTTAAGCCCAGATGATTTAGATGTACGTGAAGAAAATGATATGACAAAAGAGCAAAAGAACAATTCAAGTAAAGAAAAACAATGCAACGAAAACACTTCCTCAAGAAGTAATAAATAATAAAGTAAATCGCATAAAATTTATTACCACAATCTGGATCATCACCATAACGTGTGGTTGATTTCCGTTCCGACTGGGCACTTTGTTGCTGACGCTTCGCTTTCGCACAGATAAAACATTTGCCGCTGACGCTTCGCTTTCGCGCAGAGCAGAGCTTCCTGGGGGCGTCCGATGAGCCGCTTCACTCGCGTTGCTCGCTCCAGGGTCTCATTTGTGACGCTGATCCCCAAGGAGTCGCCCAGTCTTCACTCCAATCAACTTATATACAAGGCATACGTCTTAACAAATGTCACCCACAACTTTTGGTGATGAGCCCACAATCTTTAGGTTGTGGTAATTTTTTACTTAGGTGTTTTAAAAGGTGATTTATGGGGAGGAGATGTCCATATACAACTTGAAATATTTAATTACTTTTATGGGAATAATCTTGGTTTTTATAGCAGGTTGTTCAGATGTAAGAAATGAAGAGCAAATGATAGAAGTTCAAATGCGTATTGGTGATGAAAATAATTATGAAGACTTCAAAGAAATCACTGATCATGAGCAAGTTAAAAAGGTGCAAAAGATACTAGATGATATTGATTGGAAAAATGCAAAAGTAGATATGGCACGTCCTGCAGATTACATATTTTATTTTCAATTTAATAATCCAGAAATAGAAGCAAAAGTGGTGTTATATGAACTTTGGATAAGTCCGAATAAAGATAAGGTGGAACTCGTAATAGATGCTCAAAGTAAGTATAGTCAATTAGACAAGAAGAAGTCAGGAGAACTATTTGAAATACTTACTGGTGAAAAATTAAGCTGATCTCAAATAATTATTGGACCTCGAATTAGAGGTCTTTTATTTTACACTTCACAATAGCATCGGCAGTAAAATGTCCATCGTAATACCTCTGTTTGTATTTTTAATATGATGACTTACTTCTTTCAATTTCCTCGATTCGTTTTTCTAGTTCCTTTGCTGGCCACAAATACCCATGCAACAATAAAGGCTATCGCAATCACTGTAAAAGAAATAATGATAGGTGCAATAATGATCAAAGCAAAGCCATTTAGTAGCACTGAGCGGTACATTATTTGATACTTAAAACTTTTAATGATAGAAACCAGAGCTACAGATGGAAAAAAATCTGTGGCTCATTTTTCGGCTTTTTAAATGTTGATTAATACAACTAATACAGTTCTATTTCATAATACCAATGTAATCCGTTGAGGAATGTAAATAAATCGTGAACTTTCCTTTTGTATACTTTACAATCTCTCCTTCACGCCCAATCTCTCGCCAACCATTTTTCTTAATCAGCAATCTATAACTCAATGGAATACCATTATCGCCACTAGCCTTTGACCAAATATAGTGTTTACCAACTTCATTTTCGCTTTCTAATTCAGCACTTTTAGGAACAGGGAAATCATACATATCATTTAGAAAAAAATAGTTTTTATCTAAATTAGTATAATAAAGGTATCCTATACCAATTAGAAAAGCTATCGTAAGCAATGAAATTAATAATCGCTTCACTATTTATCCTCCTCGTATAGTTACCTTCCTTAGTTATGTCCAAGGCTGTAACTGATAGAACTAAAGCCCAGATTTCACACATAATAGTGATTACCAGGTCTCTTTCTATGAGTTAAGAATTTTTGTTCTGGAATATTCTAAAAAGAACAAACAAGCACTTTACCGTTTTTATTTTAAAAAGTTCTTATTTACTAACTCTAAGGTATTTTTAATAAAATCTTGGTAATGCGTTTGGGGTAGGGAATCTATTTTGCTAGCTGCTTTCTGCGCATAAAAAAGTGCTTCCTCTGCTTTTCCTAGTTGCATAAGACAGATGGCTCTATAAGAATAAGCAGTGTAAAGAATACATAGTTCAAGCGGGTAACAATTGGAGCTTGGCATCTTAAATTTCTCAAATGCTTCTAAGGCTTCAGTTAGCTGTCCTTTTCCTAATAAAGCTTTTCCTTTTTCAAGAAAGTAAAAATCACTTCCAATATTCCCTTTTAATACCGTAGCAAATTTATCTAAATAACAAAGAGCTAGATCATAATCTTTTGGTATTTGATTGTAATAATGAGCTTGAAGTAACAAAGTGAAAGCCAAGGACTTATCATTTTCGCTAAAAACCGCAAACTGTTCTGACTTCTTTATAAAATAAGCATAATCTTTTTCGTTGTTATGAAGAAGGGCTTGGAACGCTGCAATCCGGAAAATATTATCCATCTTATAATGGACCATTTTCTTCTTAGACATTGTAATTAATTGATGAAGCTTATCCTTCCCAGCTATATATTCACCTATCCCGAAAAGTAAGACCATTTCAACGTAATTCGCCTCTAATTCAACGAGCATATCAATCATTGTTGCTTTTTCATCATACTCTTTTCTTACATTCCGTAACATTTTCAGGGCATTATGATACTCACCATTTTTCGCATGGTATTCTACTGCGTATACTTTAGCTGCCAAACTGTGACTATAAAGAGATAACCGATCATAGATTGTTACTGCCCGATTTATCAACATTTCTCCATTGTTTTGATCTGACTTCATAACTGTCCTTCCTGCAATTTCTAATATCCTAGCAGATTCCAATGAAATGGGAAACTGACGGTCAAAAATGTCTTGAGTCAAACTAATTATTTGTTCATCATTATTTTTTTCAAACGCTTCCTCTATTTTATTAAACAAATTTTTTAGCTCATCAGGAGTAGGGTTTCCTAATAAATATTGAGGGTCACAGCCTAACTGGCACGCTATAAATTTTAAACTGTCCATCGAAGGGTTTGCGCGCCCGTTTTCAATCATACTCAACATTCCTTTTGACATTTTATCACCTGCTAGTTCTACAAGTGTCATACCTTTTTCTACTCTTAATTTTTTGATTCGTTGTCCTAACTCATTCATGTTCTAACATCCCTTGAAATTCAATTTGCAAGTTCAATTATATTAAACTTCAGCTTGAAAAGACAATTATTACATGTTACGATTAAGTTCAATTTAATTGAACTTCTTTGCCTTGGAAATTACAAAAGTAGGATAGAAGTGAGTTTTTATAAGATCAAAAAGGAAGTTGAGGGATTACATATGAGTGAATTAATTGAAAATGAAGCAGGAAAAAAATTAAATATAGGTGGCATTGAATTATACTATGAATTGTTAGGGGAGCATCACGAAGGTCCAACTTTAGTTTTTGATTCAGGGTATGGAGTTACTTTAGAAAACTGGCATTCGATTAAGGATGAAGTGTCAAAGTTCTCAAGAATGTTTATTTATGACAGAGCAGGAATCGGAAAAAGTGGTATGGATGATAGACCACGACATAGTAGACAAAGTGTCGAGAACTTACGTATATTACTAAAAAAAGCTGAGGTAAAGCCTCCTTATGTATTAGTGGGCCATTCATTAGGAGGATTAAATATAAGATTATTTGCAAGTACATATCCAGAGGAAGTCGCAGGAGTAGTTCTTTTAGATTCATCTCATGAGGATCAAAATAAAATACTGCCTCCTTTATTTACAAAAGAAGTTCAGGAAGCGTATTATAATCAATTTACTTTGGAAGGATCTCTTCATGAAGTGGAAGAAAGTTTAGAGCAAGTACGAAATAAATCTTTTGGAAATATTCCATTGATTGTCGTTACAGGCGGTCTACAGCCTTTTCACACAAAAGAATCTATGGCTATTTGGATGAAATTTCAGGGAGAGCTTGCAAACTTGTCAACTATTAAGCAACACATTATCGTTGAAGATGCTGGGCATGCGATACATATTGATAAACCAGACGTTGTTATTGGTATATTAAGAGATATTTTAAGTAAGTAAAAGTTGACAAGAAGCACTTAGAGGATAGTGAATTTCGTTAATAAACACAGTAGTAAGAGGAATGAAAATGACCAGCCTTATTTTTAGTAATATCGTTGGTTTCCTCTTAGTAATCTCACTCTATATATTACCATTTGTTATTATCATAAAATTTTATTACTTTTTTAAAAAGCATGAAAAGCGAAAAGATGAAATGTTTGAAATTGAAGAAAAATGCTATCCTATTACAGAAACGTATAGATGAAATGAACAATCGACTAAGTGACATTGAAAAAAATTTAAAAGAAGTAGATTAAAAAATGAAACGGCTTATAATCATTGCGATTAAAAGCCGTTTTTTATGTATGAATAACTGTCGTAAGCAGAAACAGTTGTTGTTTGCTGAATTTGAAAAATAGTATTGTAATGTGTCAGGAACATTTGATTAAATACCGCATTGCGCGTCGGGCCAAATACAACGAAAATCGGTTTCCAAAAAAACATTAGAAGTAACGTAAAAATTTTAGACATACCAACCCATGCTTTTATATGATTTTGTTACACAATATTTATCTTTTAATACTAAAAAATGAAACTTTTGGATATTACATTCGTATTAATTAGAAAATACTGATTTTTCTGGAGGTAATATGTTAAAGTTTAGAGGTTTCTTTCTTATAATTATTCTGTTATTAACAGCGTGTACGCAGGATACAGTTGTTCCTAAAGAAAAATTACAAGATGAGTAGAATGATGAAAACATTGTTGTTACAGCGGATGGGAAAATAACCTTTGAGATTATTAATACAATAAAGGTTCCGCAAGAAAAAGTAGAATCAATAAAAGATGAACTCCTTCATGCCTATGATGATATTCAGAATTCAATTCATACTGCATATGTTCCATCCGAGAGAATCAAGGTATATCTCAATGAAGGAAATGATGTTTCGTTGGGGTTGAAATCGAAAATCGAACTATTTGACATTAAGGAAAATCAATATCCACTTGTCCATGAACTAAC
Source organism: Lysinibacillus sp. TE18511 (assembly GCF_054062295.1). Lineage (NCBI taxonomy): Bacteria > Bacillati > Bacillota > Bacilli > Caryophanales > Bacillaceae > Lysinibacillus > Lysinibacillus sp. TE18511. The sequence continues at coordinate 51,120 of NZ_JBSSFD010000026.1, read as the reverse complement.
ACATTCCATACTTGGTTATGGCAACAATTTTGATACAAGCAGTGGCTATTTTACGCAAGAGGGTTTTGCTGATTATATGGAAGAAATGTATGGGAAAACGAAGACAAGTTCCCATCAGTTTATGAAGTATTTTATGGATTCAAACAAATTAATTCCAATTAGCAAGTTGATCGATCCGAATCAAGACGACTCTTATTTTCGCCCAAACCTTACAAATCCAGAACAGCTGAACACCCTTAGATGGATGAGCTATACGCATTCAGCTTCTTTTATTAAATATTTAATTGATACCTATGGATTAGAAAAGTTTGAACAGATATACAACGAAAAGGACTTGGTCAAAAAAATAGAGGACGTATATGGAAAAAGTGTGGGTGAGCTAGAAAATGATTGGTTAGTTTTTATTAATAATCAAACCGGGCTAACATATGAAGAAAAATCTAAAATAGGATATTTTTACAGAGTTAATTCTATTATTATTCAAATTGATCCAAAATATTTTTCAAAGGAATAATTATATGGAATTAATGGTTCACGAACCCTCCAATTTGGAGAATTCCCTTTATGACAGTACATAAAGAGAAACTGTAATCAGTGTGGTTTTTCATCCCCAATGATTATAGTCTTCATCAATCGGGCTTTTACGGGTTGTAAGACTCGCACCTAACTTATTGGCTGAATTTTGAAGTGGGAGTCCTACTGCCCGTTAATGCGGGATAAAATACCATTGGTAATTGTCGATAAAAATGAAAAGTATCGTAGGAGGGCAACGGATGAATAGTAAACTTTTAACTGTGGCAGATGCTGAGGCATATCGGAATTTAAGATTAGAAGGATTACAAAATAATCCTGAAGCATTTGGTTCTAGCTTTGAGGAGGAAAAGAATGATCAGATTGAGCTGTTTGCCAACCGGTTTGAATCACAGGGTACCTTTACGTTCGGGGTATTTGATCATGAAGAATTAGTGGGCGTTACGACGTTAGTTCAGGAAAGTAAGCTTAAGTTAAAGCATAAGGCAAGCATCTTTGCTGTTTATGTTTCTCCAAGAATGCGTGGACTTGGCGTTGGCAAACATTTAATGATTGAAGCAATTAACAAGGCGAGGGAGTTAAAGGGTGTTGAGCAGCTTAATTTAACCGTTGTGTCAACGAATGCTTCAGCAAAAAGGCTATATTTTTCTTTAGGGTTTGAGGTTTTTGGAACGGAGAAGAGGGCAATGAAAATAGGTCAACAATATTTTGATGAGGATTATATGGTTTTATTTCTTTAGAGTGAACAACTCCAATAGCTTTTTAGCAATTGGAGTTGTTTGGTTTTTATGGAGAGCTCCAACGAAATAATGTAATCAAAGCAATGGTTAAAATAACCACAGCAATCATAAAAGCGACATAGGTACTAAATTTGCCCGTTTTATTTTTTAGTAGCTTTAAACTCAGTACTATATTGATTATTGATAAAGAGAATGCTAGCCAAATCCCTAAATTCCCTAAGCGTTCAATTTGAATGGGTGATTGATTGTAAAAATAATTGTAGGTGATACCAAGAATAAGTAAAATTGTCAGCACAATATTGGTCGATGCAATTTTCTTGTTGCTAATCATAATTGCCTCCAATCGATCCTTTTATTGATGTATAGTATGCTTGAAAAAATAATCTGACAAAATTTCATGGTTTTGATTACTTTACTTAGGTACACAATAAAATAGGAGCATTTACAATCTAATGAACCCTAAAAAGGAGGGGAATTTATGTGGAAGATGATAGTTAGACAAGTTATTACAGGCCCACGAGAATTAGTGGGTGTAATTAAAGTTAAAGATAATTGATTTGCTGTCTAGTAATAATTAAGTCGTTTCATTTTGAAGTGTTAAACATGCATAAATACCTTCAAAATAAAAAACAAGCAGCCAATAAAATTGGTCGCTTGTTTGGACCCTTACATTTAAAAGGGCAATAACATTTAATTAATGAAATCTTGAGGAATACATTCACGAACACCAGAATTTCTCATGGAGTTAAATAAAGCTGCACCGATCCTTAAGAGAACATTGGTGTCAGTTCCATTTTCTAAATCATAGATGACATAGTATGCATTATCAACTGTAAAAATACATTTTCGTTCTAATTCAAACCCAGGTGGTACAGTTGGAAGAGTATTAACTGGACGAATCACAGGTGTATCTCCTTCATCTCTGATAAAATTGAAAGTTTGTTGGTCAATCTCATAGATATTAACTGGATCAATCTCCACACCTTCATCTGGAATTGTAATTTCATCTTCAACTAATAGGAAAAAGCGTTCGTTTCGAAAATTGAAAAGACTTCTCGAGCCTATTTCAAATGTTGCCATTTTATATTCACCTCCTCTCCTATAAATAAGTTATTCATATTGAATACAATTGTTTGGACAATAAGGAAGGTAGAGTGAAAAATAATTAAAATAAACATTCATAGTAGTTGTTCCAGCATGACTGCTAAAGAAGCAAATGTTGAATACATGGAAGTTGTTTAGTTTTGATCGTAAGAAGATAATCCTCGAAATAGATATTAATAATGTTGTTTAAAATTGGACTATAAAGCCCTGATAATTTAAGGTTCACCCTTTTTAAACAACTATATTATGCTGGAACATTTGCTAAACAATATGAAAAAAAGAGGAAATAGACATAATCGTCTATTTCCTGCTCCATCGCTTTTAATTTAGCTTTATGTTTAGCTATATGAATAGAGTGGTACTGCTCGTAACGAAACATTCTGCATGAGCAATGAATTTTTCCTTTGCTCAAAGTACCGCGTACAGGCATGCACTCGCTTTCTCGATGTAAAGCATGACCTACATTGTTTATATTAATTTGAGTTGTATTTTTTAGTAGGTGGTAAATCAGCTGACCATCTAATCAAATCAAAAAAAGGTGATAGGTTTAGAACTTGATCAAATTTTATTCCAGATGACCATGAATTGTGCTGCTTCAGATTCAAGAGCAATTAGGTGATCTTCAGTGGAGGGGTTATCTGAAATTAGTTTACCTTTTTGGACGTTTAATATTGCAGGTTTTACATCAGGAGCATGTTCAATGGTGAACTCAGATTGATTTAATAGTGTCAAAGATGAGCGACATTTGTTTTTATCAATTCGTTCGTCCTTCCCTTTGAAATATAACTTGATTAAATGCGGAACTCCGTTAATCTTTAATCCGAGTTCTGGTGAAGAACGAACGGTTATATATTCGCTATTCCAATTGGATTTGCCAGGTTCAAACCATTCAATTTCTTTATTTTTAATAAATTTTAAATGTGCTTTGACTGTTTCAAGGTAATTATTTTGTTTAGCTTGAGAAACCTTTTCAACAAGAGAAAGCAGGTAATCGTTACTAAATTCTTTCTCATGAAATTTTCGGATACCATCTCGTAATGGTTTCCAGTAATCGAAAGCAGGATTGTATTCATTTTGATATTTTATTTGTCTTACCATAGAGGTTTTACCAGTAACACCCTTGAAAGTAAAGTCTGTAAATTGTGTAAGACCGACAGATATCTTTTTTGAAGACATTCATTACAACTCCTTTATTTGTAAAAATTCCACATTTGTATCGTCCATGACAATCGTCGTGTATTAACGACAACCCAATTGGCTGAGAGTTACAAAACTGAATAATAAAGATCGCTATAAAGAGAGAAGGTAAAGGCCATTCATTTACAAAGTAGATTTCGGACGCATAATTGATACGCTTTATGAGTAAAAGCAAATTTCACACAACAACAATTAACAGACAAATTACATCGTAGCCGTATTTCTAAGTACGAAAAAGAATCAAACCCAATTGAAATGCCAACATTCATGCACAGACGGACAAGTGGCAACGGCTACCATGATGTACGGAATGGAGGCTATGTAAGATTACTATGTAGCCATTGGAAGGCCTATGACATTATTTGTAGTTTAGAAGCACTACAGGCTAGTTAGAAAATTAACTACAAGGAAGTGGGGGAGGTTATTAATAGCCTTCAACAGTTGGAGGTGCTAAATGTAAGGATGCTTGGTTTTAGAGGGCAAGTGGCGGTTCAGATGGTGGAGTGGTTAATTGAATGATCTTTATATGGCAGAGGTTGGACAAGATCGGAAATATTAGAAGTTTTGTTTTGTGCGATATGTGGGTTAACCATCATAGCAATTGGTACAGTGATTAAGCGCGGCATATTCTTGAATTAAACAAAAAAGCTGCCTAACAGTTACCTGTTAAACAGCACATGGATATTGTAAATATAAAACAAAAATAGGTAAATGTCAACAAATTCATTAGACATTGACGTCAAGCAGGCTGAAAATGGTTGGTTAGCGTTAATCAAAATCAGTATGATGCGCTTGCTAGTTTTATATCCAAAAAAATTGCGTTCAATTAAAATATTTAAACTCTCGCCAATGGGATATGGCATGCCTCAGATATCATTTATTAAAATAAATAGACAACCGAAATTTAAACAAGAAGATTCCATATGTATTTAATTCCATCCCATAAAGCCAAGGCTAAAATTACTGCTAAAACCCCTTTTATTAAATCTTTCATTAGGAACCTCCATAGAAATTGTTATTAATGTATTTACGAAAGAGAGTTAAAAAAGATTCATTTTGTCATTTCATTTGAACACAGTACGTTTTTTTGTAGTAATAAAAACTGTAAAAAGCCAATTGGATAATTCCGATTGGCTAAGAATTCATATTTTAACTAGAAACGTTAAATGCCTAAAAACTTTTTAATTTGAAGTTGTCAAAAAGCTGCATTAATGAAACTTAGAGCATCAGTAATTATTTCTTGTATGCCAGTTAAGTTGTTTTCCAAGAAAAACACGCCTTTTTTTACTTTTAAACGACGAAAAAATCTAGAAATATTGTATGTACATTATTTGATTATTTTTTTTATTTGCTTTAATTCGTAAATAAGATGATCAATCTGTTTTTGCATATTATCTTTCTGCAAGGATTGTTTTGCATCATTTTGAGAATTTTGGGTATTGGAATTTCTTAACGCATCTAATGCAAGACCAGCAGCTATTGTTGAAATTCCATCTCCTAATGTAGAAATAGCTGCGCCGACATAGGCCAACTTGGCTGCATAAATCTCAAGAGAATCATTGGATTGACTCGAATTACCATTACTGTTATTTATGTTCCATCCCTCCTTCAGAATAAGTCCGATATTGTATCATATGCTTCACGTTGAAAAAATGAAAAGAAAAATTTATTCATACGAGGCAATCATGTAGAGAAATTAGGGATTTATTCCATTGTAATTGAACTGAGATAGCATCAGATATTCAACAGAAGTTGACTGTAGATGAGTTTAAGTTGACTGTAGTTAAGTAATTTACACAACGGGCCGAGTGGTTACTGAACAATATGGAAGAAATGGGGGGGAGCAATGAACGAGGGTAATTGGTATACAAACCAACCCCTACTTTTTATTTGTTTGATTAACTTTTTGTTACATTTTATTTTTATAATATTTTTAAAAAACGAAACTTTCGAATTTTAATTCCGTATAAATTGGAAAATACTATTTTTTCTGGGGGTAAAAATGAAAAAGTTTAGAGGCTTCTTTCTTATATTAGTATTCTTATTAACTGCTTGTACTCAGGATACAGTTGTTCCTAAAGAAAAAGAAGAAGAAAAAAATAATGAAAATATTGTGGTTACACCGGATGGAAAAATAACCTTTGAGATTGTTAATAATATTAAGGTTCCTCAAGAAAAAGTAGAATCAATAAAAGACGAAATCCTTACTGCCTATGATGATATTCAAGATTCAATTCATACTGATTATGTTCCATCTGAGAGAATAAATGTATATCTCAATGAAGGAAATGAAATATCATGGGGTCTGAGATCGAAAATCCTACTATATGGTATTAGAGAAGACCGTTATCCACTTGTTCATGAACTGACACATTCTTTACTCGGTTATGGTAACAATTTTGAAAAAAGCAGTGGCTACGGCTATTTTACGCCAGAGGGTTTTGCTACTTATATGGAAGAAAAGTATGGGAAAATAAACTCATATTCCCATCAGTTTATGAAGTCTTTTATCGATACAAATAAATTAATACCTATTCGCAATTTAATAGATCCAAATCAAGACGATTCCTATTTTCGACCAGACCTTACAAGCCAAACAGGGGACACCCTTATGTGGATGAGCTATATTCATTCAGCTTCATTTATTAAATATTTAATTGACACTTATGGGTTAGAAAAGTTTGAAAAGATATACAACGAAAAGAATATAGGTGAAAAAATAGAGGAAGTATACGGGAAAAGTATTAGTGAGATAGAAAATGATTGGATAGGTTTTATAAAAAATAGTCAAGAACCAACAAATAAAGAGAAAATAAAAATGATGAATTATTCTTATTTATCTTCTTCACTTATTGATCAAATTGATCCAAAGTATTTTACAAAAGAATAGTTCGGAATGTACGTGAGAAAAAGAACAACCTAATTAACTATTTGACCTCAGTAGACGAGCCTTATCACTAGCACGGTAAGGCTTTTTATTATGCTTTGAAAACTGCAACGATTAGATTACGGGTGAGAAGTATCTCTGGAACATTAGATACCAAAGAAGGCCGGCATGTTCTAGTAGCCGATAGGTCCAGAGTTTGGTAGAGAATGAATCGAATGGAACGTACCATAAAAAAGAAACTGAAGCGGAGCAAATTTAAAGCTGAAACGAAAATAAAGTTACCCTCTGCAGCACCTACTTTAACAATAACAATAAAATAAGCGGTTAAATTAGTATTTTCGATGTGAGCAGTTATAGTAACTACGATTTCTTTAATGGCTCTAATATGACCAAATTGATCAACTGTTGCAATACTCTCCTGGTTGCTATTCGCTCTAATGAAACTTAACATTTAGAATTGTTAAATAATTCAGTAAAATGTATAATTATTTAAAGGGAGGTAATAAATACCGTATAAATTGTTTTGGTGTCGTTAGTTTCCAAATAAATTAAAAACTAGTATTCGCGATTAAACAAGTAGGAGATGTTCAATCTTCATAAGAATCTTCCGCTCTATGTATATTACCTCTACTTGACATTCTAAACTAGAAAACAATACTATTATACTTTTTTTCCAAAACAATCTATGCAGTATCTTCATTTTGCTTGTAGATAATTCTTTCAAAACAATCTAGGGGTGCGGAAGGAGATATGTTATGGAAAAGAACTCAAATCTATGGAAAATTGTATTTGTAGCTAGTTTTATAGGTTTAACAGTTGATGGTATGGATATCCAAATGTTGTCATTGGTGATGCCGAGCCTAATTGACGAATTCGTCTTAGATACCAAGGCTGCTGGTTGGATCAGTACGTTCTCTCTATTAGGGATGGCACTTGGTGGAATCTTAGGAGGTTGGTTATCTGACCGCTTTGGCCGCGTTAAAATGATGACCTATATGATGATATTATTCTCAGTTGGAACCGCTCTCTTAGCTTTTGTACAAACATATGAACAATTTATTATTGTTCGTTTCATATCAGCAATTGGTATGGGGGCTGAATATTCATTAGCCACAATGTTAATGGCTGAATATGTAAAAGTTAAAAATAGAGCAACTATTATGGGCGTATTAGGTTCTTCCTATTCATTAGGATATTTAGTCGCTGTTTTATTAGCGGGCGCGATTCTACCTGAATATGGTTGGAGACCATTATTCTTAATTTCAATCTTCCCGGTTGTTGTGGCGATCTATATTCGAGTAAAAGTACCCGAACCTACTGGCTGGAAATTGGCTAAAAAACAAGCTAAGACATCTAAAGTTAAGAAATCAAATGAATGGCTTGCGTTGTTTAGGGATAAGAAAGTTTTTACAATCTTTCTATTTTGGATAGTAACTTCTTCTCTATTGCAATTCGGATATTACGGAGTAGGTACATGGTTACCGACGTATATAGTTAAAGAATTAGGCTTTAATTTCAAAGAAATGACAGGATATTTAATTGGAACATATACAGCATCGATTCTTGGTAAAGCACTTGCTGGCTGGGTTGCCAATGTAATTGGTCGTCGTGGGGTTTTCGTGATTGCAGGATTATCTACAGCGGTCATGCTACCAGTCATATATTTTTATCAATCACCAGGAAACATCATTATTTTAATGACTGTTCTAGGTTTCGTATATGGAGCGCCGTATGGAGTAAATGCTACTTATTTAAGTGAAAGCTTCCCGACTCATATTAGAGGAACTGCTGTAGGTGCGGCTTATAATACGGGAAGAATAGGTGCAGCTTTAGCTCCTATCCTTATTGGAATTATCGCTACTACACAATCAATTGGATTTGGACTAGCTGTGTTAGGTATTTCTTATGCATTCATGGGGTTAATTCCTGCATTATTCATTAAAGAGAAAATGTACGATACTTTTGAAAACGATTCAAAAGGAGAAATGTTAGAAAAAGAGGGGGAGGTAGGAAAAGAAGGGGTTCTAGCAGAAGAGGTTCTAGTCCAAAAATCTTAAAACAAGGGATAAATAGGCCGCAAAGCGTTTCTTTAAAAAGGCTTTGCGGTCTATTTATGTTTCTAAGCCTAGTGGCATAACAGTCGATAAGAATAAGGATTATCCGGTATCAATTGAACAGTTGAAAAATGAGCAAAGTAAGTATGAAGAACAAGAAGCATTCCAAAACGGGAAGGGGGCAAGGTTCTTCTTGGGCTTCTGCATATAGAAAGCATGGTATAAATGGAATCTCTCCAAAATCGAAAAGACGTCTCTTCATTGTCAATCAAACCAAGCGACTTATATGTATTGGCAAAAACGATTTGATAGAGAAAATCCTAATGAAGAAATTGAGCGTGTTATTAGTGAAATTTTTGAAGAGAACCATGGTAATTACGGTTATTGCAGAATAGATGATGAATTGCGTAACCATGGAATCGTTGTGAATCATAAAAAAATTCAGCGTATTTAGCGGAAACTTGGTCTACAAAGCGTGAAGTTTACTAGAAAATCACAAAGGCACTGTCGGAAGCGTGAGAAGAACCGTATTCACCGCAGTGTCTATAAATCCATCCCACATCAAAAATTGACAACGGATACCTCTGAATTCAAGTATTTCGTTACTGGAGAAGATGGAAAAGTAACAATTGAGAAGGCTTATTTAGACGCATTTCTAGATATGTTTAACGGTGAAATAATTCCCTATCATCTATCTGAACGACCAAACGCACAAGTAATTCATGATGCTCAACTAGAAGCAATTAAACGAACATCAGATTGCCCTTATCCTCGAACATTTCACTCAGATCAGGGATGGGCATATCAGATGAAACAATAAAGCAATTTGGATGTATTCCAGTCACCTATCGTGAAAGATTGGCTGCATAAAAGAAGAACCAGAATGGGGAAACCATTCTGGTTAAAGTCTAATTTTGGGGGTTCACTACATTTGAGTGACCTTTGGTGTGCCTTCCACCATCTTTAGAGGTATTACTTATTTTAAATTATCAATCGCGTATTGAGCTTCTTCTGGAGTAAATTTTTCTCCGTATTCTGAAACTAATTGGTCATAAATAGCTGCATCTGACATGCTCATAGTTTCTGCGTATGATTGTGCTTTTTTCAATGCATTTTCTTTCCAATCAAATACAATGTTATCTGTAGCATACTTAGCTGCTTCCGCAGGGAAGTTCTCTCCATATTCAGAAGTCAACTGGTCATAAATACCCGCCTTTGACATGTGCATTGTTTTCGCGTAGGCTTCTGCTTTTTTTAACGCCGATTTATATTCTCTTGGAACGCTTTCTTCTTTCGCCTTAGCTTCTGCTTTAGCTTTGGCTTCTGCATCAGCTTTCGCTTTCGCCTCAGTTTCTTCTTTTGCTTTCTGTTCTGCTAATGCTTTTTCCTCAGTTTCTTTAGTTTCACGTGCAGCCTTTTCTTCGGGTGTTTCTTCAACTTTCTCTTCAACTTTGGCTACAGTTTCTACTTTTTCTTTATCCTTGTTTGATGTTTCTATAGGATCAGTAGTAGCTCCAACACCTATAGCTGTAACAATTATAGCAGCAAAAGAAATACCGCTAAATTTCAGCATTTTTTTACCTTTCAATCCATCCTTCTTTACAAACGAAATAATAGACATAATAACAAAAACAGGTAAAGCCAACATGCTAACTAACAATAAAATCATAAATAAATTATCCATATATAAACTCTCCTCCTTCAATATAACTATATAGGAAATAATGGGTAAATGTACATATAAAAAATCAGAAAAATGTAATTAGTATCTGTTGAATTAGCAACTGCTAAATTCTTAATACGGATTAAAAGCCATTTTTTAGGTGTGTAACGAGCATCAACCAAATGACCCTCCGTTACACAAAAAAGTCACCAAAATCACGAAAAAGTCACATTCCCCACGAAAACCCATGAAATCGGGGAAAAGGCAAGTCTTTGTACATTCGTGAGAAACCTTGCTATAATAAGCTTTGCGAATACATATGAAAGAGGGTAATAGCATGAACGCTTACGATGAATATATGAAACAGGTAGTGAAGCCGATGCGTGAGGAGTTAGTGGAGGCTGGCTTTACGGAGCTGACAACGGCTGATGCGGTGAATGAATTTATGGCGGAGGCGAAGGGGACTTCGTTGGTTGTGATTAACTCGGTTTGTGGTTGTGCGGCTGGGTTGGCGCGTCCGGCAGCTCGTGAGGCTGTGGCGGCGGTGAAGCCGGATCATCTTGTGACGGTTTTTGCGGGCCAGGATCCTGAGGCGACTGTTGCGATGCGTGGCTTTTTTGAGGATGTACCACCAAGCTCACCGTCGATGGCGATTTTAAAGGATGGGGAATTGGCTTACTTCATTCCGCGCGAGCAAATTGAAGGATTCCCTGTAGAGCAGATTGTTACACATTTAACAGGTGTTTTAGAGCAAACATGCGAAAAGTAAAAACCATTGTTACGACAGCGGGCAGACCAGACGATTTATCGTTGGCGCTCGCTGCTTTTGCATGTCAACAATTAGATGCTTCGTTTGAACCAAGGAAAAAGCGTTCTGTTCGGAAGATTTCTCAGGAATCGCATGCGCATGTGATCGTTGCGGGGAAAAATCGTTTTGAATATTACGCTTTTTGCGCGAATGAGCCGTTTTTCTTTCACCCGAATTCAGCAGCTTTTCGCTTAAAGCGTGTAGCTCGTGGAGAAGCGGAGCCGTTTTTAGAAGCGGCACAGCTTGAAATAGGGGATTCGGTGCTTGATTGTACGCTGGGACTTGCTGCGGATGCTATGTTGGCGGCCTATACAGTTGGCGAAGCGGGTAGAGTTGTTGGGTTGGAAGCGAATCCTAATGTGGCATTTATTGTTAAGCAGGGGATGCAATCCTATGATACGACTGAGCTCCCGTTAACTGCATGTATGCGTCAAATTGAAGTGGTGCATGCTGAAGCAATTAGCTATTTGAAGACTTTACCAGACAATGCTTTTGATGTCGTGTATATGGATCCGATGTTTGAAGAGGTTATTGAAGAAGCGAATAATTTTGAGGCATTACGCTTAGCTGGGGAACATGTGACATTAACGGATGATTGGGTAAGTGAGGCGAAGCGAGTAGCGAGAAAACGGGTTGTGTTAAAGGCTCATTTTCGCTCAGAATGGTTTGCCAAATATCATTTTCAACAATTTGAAAGAACAACCGCGAAGTTCCATTATGGTGTTCTGAATGTGTAGAAATATTCTTAAGAGGCTTGTTCATTTTGGACTTGCCTCTATTTTTTATCAAAAATTTAACTTTGCGTTGTTACCGCTGCCGCTTCGCTTTCGCGCAGATAAAACCCTTTTGCATCGCTACGCTTTCGCACAAAAACATCTGTTGGCCTAAGCACAAAGCCGATTCCGGACGCAATTTTGCCGAGGTATAATTGAAAATATGGTAATATAAAACAGTAATGGGTTGTTATTTATTTGGAATGTTACTATTTCCTTAAAAAGAGGTAGTTTTACATTAAATACCTTCATGTTGTGCAGTAGGAGATTAATATACATATTTAGGTAAGGAAGTGATGCAATGATTTACTACGAAGAAAATAGCGGGTATGTATCGATTTGGGTTGGCCATTTTAAAAATGATGAACAGCTTGATCACTATCTTGCCACGGTGTACCAGCGTGAGGACGAGACAGATGAAGAGTTCTCCAAAAAGCTAGAGCAGCTTTTCTTACCGCAAAATCAACACCGCGCTTGTGAAGTTGAATTTAGAGAGCTTTATGATGAGTTTTACAATCAATTTGAATATGATTTTGGCTTAACCTTTGATGAGGATTTTTGTGAGGCCGTTTGTTATGAGTCATCTTCTATTAATCTTCATCAATTAATCAATGATGATTTCTCTTATTCCGAGCAATTTAAAGAAAGATTTATTTCAATGGTAGGAAATGAATTATCGACACCATACAATACGATTATTTTAATGTATGGTGTTGATTATGATGGGCAGATTTCAACTGTCAATCATGATACATGCCAGATTGATTTTATTGGTAAGATTGATTTCGATGATGAAAGGGGATAGCCATGAGAATTCTTTTTTGTAGTGATCCTTTAAACAGCAGATCTGTTGATGTTGATTATGAATTAGAAATGAATACAGCGAATTCGCTTGGGTTTAAGGTTGATTTCGTTCATCTCGAAGACTTATTAGATCTTAAAGTGCAGCAAGCATTACGTCTAATTGAGCCTTCGAATACGCTGGAAACGGTCATTTACCGTGGCTGGATGTTGAGTCCTGAACATTATGAAAAGTTATATCAAGGGTTGCTAAAGAAAAACTTGGAGCTTATTAATGACCCCGCGCAATATGTGGCTTGTCATTACTTTCCAAACTCCTATCCGATTATTAAAGATTACACGCCTAAAAGTATATGGCTTGAGATAGATGCTGTTCATCAAGATTACAATAGTATCTATGAGCGTGTTGCTGAATTCCATCAACAACCGATTCTCATTAAGGACTACGTGAAATCAAGAAAGCATGAGTGGGAAGACGCGTGCTTTATTCCTGATGCGTCTGATAAAAAACAGCTTGATTTTGTAGTCAAAAATTTTATTGAGAGACAAGGTCAGGATCTCAATGGTGGAATTGTCTTTCGTGAATTTATTTCATTAGAGAAGGTAGCTGAACACCCTAAGAGTGGTATGCCGCTGTCGAGAGAATATAGATTGATGTTTTTTAAGCGTCAGCTTTTACAAGTACTCGATTATTGGGAAGAGGTTACTTATGATTATGAGCAACCTAATTTGGACATTTTTATTCAGTTAGCTAGTCAGTTTAACAGTAACTTTTTCTCCATCGATATAGGAAAAACGGTTGATGGTCGATGGCTTATTATTGAGGTTGGAGATGGGCAAGTCTCAGGATTACCTGAAAATGCTGTTGATGTGGAAAAATTTTATAAGTCTTTGAAGGAGGATATGTATGAGCCAAGTATATGAAGAAATCGAGCTATTTTTGAAAAATCCATCTGCGGAAGAAGAAAGGTTTTGGGGTAGTGAAGTATTGGTGTGGGTGGATTGGAAAGATTTTGACGATTCTATTATTGAATATTTTAACGATTTCTTACCTGAAGAAGATCATCTAAAATTTGAACTCATTGAAAATGATAAGCCTAGGGGCGTTGATATTTTCTTGATGAAAGATGGGATGAAGAAAGCAATCCCATATGATGAAGAAAGAACCGATAGAGACACAACCTTGAAAGCTATTCAGGACTTTATGGCTCCAAATAATCAAATCCGTTGGTACATGGATTCGCTCGGCGGAGATACTTTAGCTTTTTGTCTGCTACCAACGGAAAAGTGGTTGCAGTTAGAGAAAGAATATGGGGCAGAAAAAGTTACCTATTATTTTGCACCTATTTCACAAGACTTAGTGATGTTTGAAATGGATATGGACGAAGTTTTTAATTTGATGGAAAAAAGAAAACAGTAGAGGTTATAGCGATATAAATGGGCGATAAAAAGTTACATCAGTAATCGATTGTGAGAACTTTATGGTCTGCGCAACATGGGTATGATATGAAACCTTCAAAATAAATACTAGGAAAAGTGAAATGAAAGCTTTACTTTTTAGATGTACTTTAGTATAATATATAAAGTGCTATTTTAGGTGGCATATTTCTGTAATCTGGCATTCTACTTTTTGTTTTTGAGGATACTTATTCACACTGGCGCATGCTTTGGGGCTGCAAGGACGCAAAAGAAGGTTGGGTTTGCGTTGCTTAAGTTAGAAGGCACACAGTGGAATTTTACCGCGGCGATGAAACATATACGTTTCAAGATAACATTCCCCAGATGATTGGGTTGAGACTTTACAATTTACAAAAATGTTACCTATTAAATACTAAAGGGGTGGCTTCGCAAAGGCGAGGCTGCCCCTTGTCTAATTTTTCGGGCAACGTTGGCTGAATTGACGGATAGAAAGACAGAAGCTATGGATAGGATTAGCGAAGCGAAGGATAGAAGGGCTGAAACGACGAATATAATCATCGAACAGACATAGATAATAGCTTTTAGTCAGTAGACAGATTTTGTCTACTATTTTGTATTTTATCAAAATTGATATAGTTCTTTATAACTATTTTGGCGGATGGATGTTCCAATTTATTAGAACATATGTAACAATAATTACTATACATTGAAACTTACCATTCATTTTTGAGTGAAAAATAGCAATAAGCACGTTAGGTTCATGGGCAAAATTTTTAAAAGGTGAAGATAAAAGTATACGGTAATGGAGGAATTGAACGTGAAGTGACGTGTATTGAAGTGATGGAAGTTCCTATGATGGAAAAGTGGAGGGGGATAGAAGCACCTTTACAACGCACTGAGATATAAATATATATTAAGAAGATTGAAAATTTAGACAAAAAGTACCGAATATTGCTGTTATGATAGTTAAGCCAATTACAGAGGAAATGATTGTGGAGGTGTTAATATGGCATTTAAGCAGACATTAACGATTTTAGATGTATTCGTTCAGCTAAAAGTGAATGGTGAAAAAGTGGTACAACTATTTGATGAATATGGAGAGGTAGAAGCCTCCTTTCAAACGGTACAAGGTGAGCAAGGGGCAACGGACTCTGTGAAAATTGTTACTGTTGAAGTAGCGAAGGAATTCGGAGGAGGTACAGCTAAGTTTTATGATGGAAATGAATGTAAGTATTTGCAGAAATTATATGGTTCAATGACACATCTTCAAACTTTAGGAGTTGCTGCGAATGAATAAAGTCGGGATACTAACAATCGGACAATCGCCTCGTTCAGACATTACCCCTACTTTTAAAGAATTCTTTCATGACAATATTGAAATTGTGGAAAGAGGAGCATTAGATTCTTTAAAAGAAGCGGAATTACTCAAAGTGATTGCGAGAAAAGAGAAGAATATCTCTGTTTCGCGCTTGCGTGATGGTAGATCGATTATCATCAGTAAAAGAGAATTACTGCCGTTATTACAGCATGAATTATCAAAGTTAGAGCGAGAGGTTGATATGGTCATCATACTATGTACAGATGATTTTCCGACGTTAACATGTGAAAAGCCCATTTTTTATCCTGGTCGAATAGTTACACAAGTTATTGCTGCAATGGCCGATCAGCCGAAGATCGGTTTAATTGTTCCGCTAGAAGAACAGAGGAGAATTACTTTAAATAAGTGGAAAGGTGTCTCGAATAATATTACTGTTGCTGTAGCCTCGCCTTATGATTATGCCAACTTTAAAGCAGCCGCTCAATACCTTAAAGATTACCAGGTTGATTTAATTATTTTAAATAGTATGGGCTACAATGAAGAACATAAGCAGCTAGTTAGAAAAGAAAGTGGTATTTTCACAATTTTGCCACGTACTTTAATGGCGAGAATTATGCTTGAATATTTATAAATATGAAATACTTCCTTATTAAAGGGGGTCGTTTCAGACTGTAGGAAATGTCACGCAACTTTACCTACAGTCTTTTTTATTGACACTAAATTAGTGGGATAAGTTGGTTGGTTTTTATTACCGTTTACTCCAATTATAAAATACGCCATAATAAAGAAGGAATTTTAATAAAATTTTGACAAAGGCGAGGCTGACAATGGGAAATAAAAGCTCTATATCAATGAATGTTTTTGATCTATTAATGAATGTAGCTCAAGAAAATGATGAACACGTAGATGAACTAGTCGCACGATATATACAAGAGAGATTCATCTATCGGTTATCATTGTCTTCGTATCAGGATCAATTTTGGGTGGGAGGAGATATATTATTAATTGCTTTGACAAATGGTTTCATAAAGCAGCCACAAGAAATATCTTTAATAGCAAAACCTATCGCACAAAAAATCAGCGTGATGAAGCATGCCTTTCAGGAGATTTGTGGAATGGATCTACTGGAGGATGGCGTTGTATTTTTAGGAAGTGAAATAGAAATATCTTTAAAAAAAGATATGATTCATTTGAAGATACCTGCTACTTTGTCACACATCACTACATACATAATAGTAACGATTCGTTTTACAGAAATTATTCCGTTGGCACCGAAAACAATTGTTTTTCCACCATTACTCGACATGGCTTCACCAGTGCTTGTAACAGCGTCACCTGAGTTTGCCTTGGCACAAAAGTTTGTGGAAATGTATCAATATCCAACACTAGAAACGACGATAAAAGCATTTTATGATGTTTTTGCGTTGTTAAAAACGCAGAAAATAGAAGGGCGTGTATTACAACAATGCATTCTAGAAATGTTTGATTGTCAGCAACTAATTTTGGAAAGAAATCATCCGCTTTTCATGAAGCAATTGGCAGATCAGACAGTAGCATTTGTGGATATCATAAAGCAGGTGCAACGATTCTTTAGACCGGTCTATGAAGTATTGTTGAATGAAGATGAATTTTTCAAACAGTGGGATTGTGAATATCAGATATGGCAATAAAGAAAAGTCCGCGAGCTCTGATGTTCGCGGATTTTCTTTGTAAAATAAATGATATTAGTTCGTGTAACATTAAACAAAAAATTAAATAAAGAGAGACATTTCATGAAAAATGTTAGTCTTTTTTGTTTATACACCTATAATTCCTTTCAGACTATTTCTTGCTGGATGCTTGTCACATGCTTTCCTTACTGCTCTGTTCTATTTATAAAAAAGCAATGTCCACCAAATGTATTCTAGGACATTGCCAAATCGGCTAGTACAACCTGTGAATTATTTATTGAATCGCACAAGTCGCTCAATCGGAAGACGAGAAGAGCCATAAGCTGGTCCAGCTGCCTCGCCAATCGCTAGTAATAAAACAGGCACTTCGTTCGGTGGTAACTCCATATATTCAGCAAATTTTGATTTGTCGAAGCCACCCATTGCGACTGTATCATAGCCCATTTCCTTCGCTAATAGCATAATTTGCATTGAAATTAAACCTGCGTCAAAGTGAACGATATTTAGTAGTACCTCTTTTGGAACCGCACCATACATAGCTAGTGAGTCCTGTGCAAGCTTACTTGCAATTTCTTCAGGCATATAGCCTAGCTCAACATTTTTTGCATGAATTTCCTCTGCATTTAAATACATTTCTGTATCTCCAATGACAGCGATAATGGCAGATGCTGTTTCGATTTGTTCTTGATTAAATGAAAAAATGTTAATGTTCTTTTGAATTTCTTTATCATCGATGACGATAAAGCGCCATGGCTGTAGATTACTTGAAGATGGTGCTGAAGTTGCATCTTGTAACAGTTGCATGATCGTTTCACGAGAAATCGTTGTGTTTGCATTGTATTTACGAACCGATTTACGCTCGTGCATAATTTGTTTTACTGGTGTAGTTGTTGTCATATTATTTCCCTCTTTTACTATATATTATTTAAACCGCTTTAATTGTTACGTTGATATTGCCCATTGTCGCTTTTGAATATGGACAAACAGTATGTGTAACCTCTAATAATTGCTGTGCTTCTTCAATCGATAAGCCTTCAATATGTCCTTCAATGTCAACAGCAAGCATGTAGTCAAATGCAGCTTGCTCCATTAGTTTAACCGTTGCTTTAATTGTTGATGCCCCTTGAATTTTCTTTTGACGTTTTATTAAATCTAGCGCGCTATTAAAGCAAGCGCTGTAACCTGCTGCAAATAGTTGTTCTGGGTTTGTAACATCCGCTAATTTTGAGCCAGGTGGTGCAATATTTAATGATAACGATTGATCCTCTGCATATGATTTACCATTACGGCCACCGTCATTAATCATTGTTGTTGTATATAATTCTTTCATTGATAAAAACTCCCTTTCTGCGGCACCAATCAATTAGATTGTACACAATTTAATTTTGCAAAATTGATTGTACACAATTTAATTGTGTTTGACAAGTAGAAATTTTATTTTTAATATTAAAAGTATCAAAAGTACTTTAAGAGGGGATTCCTATGCCGAATCATTTAGATAATCAACTATGCTTTCTTTTGTATGCGACTTCAAAGGAAATCATTCGACAATATACGATGTTATTAAAGCCATACGATTTAACTTATACAGGTTATATCGCCATACTAGCTCTAGAGGACGAAGAGCAAATTACGGTAAAGGAATTGGGGCAACGTTTATTTTTAGACTCTGGTACATTAACACCAGTATTAAAAAAGTTAGAGGTAAAAGGCTACGTCCGTCGTGAGCGTTCCAAGGAAGACGAGCGACAAATGCAAATCTATTTAACAAAAGCAGGGATTGAAGTACGCCAAAAGCTACCTGAAGTATCACGTCAAGTAATGAAGCAAACGAATATTACAGAGCAGCAGTATAAGCAGCTGAAAATCGTCCTTCAAGATATCTTACAAAAGGATTGTCCAATTAAGGATTAAAAGCGAGGAAAATAAGCTAAACATTTATGCAAATGAATCTATTGCGATTTACAAAAAGGAGGCTAGGACATAAGTACATATTAAAAGCAAAATTCAAAAAAATTACATCAGAAAAGCGAGAGAAATCAACGTTTTTACCATTGATTTCTCTCGCCTTTTTAGATTTTGTCCAGTTTTGTCTCAACCTCATATTAGGATAAGCCCTAGTGAGATAAATGTGCTTAATTGGAGGTTAATTAACGAAAATCACACCACTTTTTTCTTCTGCAGTTAGTCAGCTTTTAAACGATAAAAAGACCGTCAAATTGACGATCTTCGTTATTAAATAAATCTACCCAATAGCATTACATTGCAATTTTGTCACGGTACAAAACAAATGTAACTACGTTTAATAATATAGTAACGCTGACAAGTATTGCTGAAACAAAAGCCATAGTACCCATTGTATCCATCAGAGAAGCAAAATCTTCATTTTTCACCAATATATAGCTATAAAACATTTGTAAACAAATTGCGATTGCGCACGCGCTAAAACTAATTATAGAAAATGCGACCCAGTTCTTGCTCTTTTGTTTTTTATATCCTAAAAGATTAACAAATGAGGAAATCAAAGCTACTAATCCAAGTATTATGCTAAATAAATTAATCATAATAATACTCCCTCCTCATATCTTCAAACGAAAAATAGTTAAATAAGTTACCTACTAATTACTTAACATTTGTTCATAATTATTGTAAATAAACTTGTGAGGGAGAGTTTAAGGAGTTGACAATTTTGCTACACCCAAACCCTCTTGGCATTGTCGTGGTTAAAAAAGGATCCCCAATTCATATGCGAATGGGGACTCTTTATTGTTGTTTAATTACATGTTATAACACTAGTCGCTTTTTTGCTAGGTTCTATATTCCAAGGAATTTTACCTGTATATGGCGGAATAGGTCTAGCGTGACAATTAAATTGCTTTTCTAGGGATGTTTCATTTTTCCAGTCGTAATAGTGAGAAAAGTTTTCCTTTATTTCTGCGAATGCTTTTTCTTTTGTCCAACCTTTGGCAGATTTATTTGGATATATAGAGATTGATTTTACGCCATCTCTCTCTATCCAATGTGCTTTAGTAATATATGTAGCCCCACCTGGGTCAATTCTGAAAGGTGTCACTGCAGGTAGTGAGTCTAATATTATATTTTCTTTTATTTGTAGTTCGGAATCAATTGTGACCCTTTCAAAAGTATCGTCCTCACTAAATTCATTCGTATATAGAGGGACCCCAAAAGTAAACTCAATTCCAGAAGGCAGTGTTTCTTGTCCCGAGTTAAATTGAGTACTTTGTAATATTTCATCTTTTTCTTCATCAGTCATAGATTCATATAACTTTTCATCTTCTAACGTCAATACTTCTAAAGCCTCTTCAAAGCTTGGTAATGCATCCTCAGCATTATTAGAACTTGCAGTTACATTAATACTTGGAAAAACAAATGATAATATTAAAATAAATCTTAAAGAAAACAAATACATTTTCTTATTCAATTTTAAATACCTCATTTTTTACTTTTTCCTGGATATATTAATAACCTATCATTAGACATAATAATTTCAAAATCAATTTTTGTTGATAATTGAACAAAAATTGATAATAGTTAGAAAATTAACTAAATTCAAAGATGTTATAAATATCTTCAAACCATACTAAAAAATTTGCCCGCTAACTATTGTAAATGACGCTGAAATAGCTGTAATAGTCCCTTCACGTGGAACTGTGAAGGCTGGGATAAAGAATCCAGCTAAGTTTTTTGTATTGCCTATAATAACTACAACATTTATAGCGGTACTAAATCCTATAAGACTAGCTGTTTTAACATCGACTATTTCATTAATTATGGATTGTGTATTGCCAGAGGAGAATGGAATAATTGAGCCATCAGCAGGGGTAGAAGTGTTTAAACAGTTGGCATCAGCAGCCGAAAATGTTTCGAATTTATCGCATTTTTTAGATGTTGACGAGTCATTATTACATCCAAAATTATTCATAGACTTTTTCCCCTTTTTGTATTTATCCTATGTGGTTAAGAGTAGGGGACAAATGCTAAAACCTCATTTATTGATAATTATCAAACAACGTGGTGGTCGTACACAAATAAATAGCAGGCCAAATATAGAGAATGCTGGAAGGGTAGATAGGGGAGTAGTAGATGTGGAAGAACAAAACAAATAACAATGTGTGACATTTTAGCTTTCAGAATGTCTAAATTTCTTGAAGACAATTTACAAGAAAAAAAAAAGGTTGAAGTAAATTAGCCTCAACCTTTCTTACACACGCATGTATGTACATACGCTTTGCCGTATTTTATTAGCCCCATTTAGACCGAAGTTACCCTTAACAGAGCCCCAACAAGCCTTAATTTGAAGCATTATTTTACATCAAATAAAATTCAGAAATAATAGCAAAACCTTGATAACACGGCATTATTCAAACGAATTGATTTCACTTTGCATGTTGACTAAATTAGTCCGTGAAGCATAAAGATGATAAATAACCTAACATTAATAAAAGACCAATACCCATTGCGATTTCCATGCTTGTACCTCCTTTTAAAAAACGACACATTTTTCCCACAAAAACTGGGAGTGAATGCTGAGTGAGTTTTCACTTTATACATAAATATTGTACAATGAAATATGGAAATATGAAACCTTTTATTGACTTGTGCGTATATATTAGTAGTAGAGTTACCAATTTGTACATAAAGAGAAGGTGTTAATTAATGAAAAAGTGGGTTAAAAAGAGTATCGTCATCATGGTTGCGTTTTTAACATTAGGATTAATTACGCCAACACATGAAATATGGGATGCATTCGATCAAAATGCTTCAAATCGTTCTTCAATTGATTCTTCACCAGGGACAAGCACTGCCGTTGCAGCTGAACCAAATTCTGCGATAGAAGAAAAGACCGAGATACATCAGGAACCGGTTGACTACGGATCTTTGCTTGTTGATGCCGCTAAAGAGCAATCCTACATAAAGTTCGGCACAAAAATTGGCCCGAAAATTAGCAATGAATTTGACGCCATAATCTTCCCTAAAATGGAAGAAGCAATTGCCATGACAGTAGCGAGCTTAGACGATGCATCATTAGCATCCTTATCAATTTCAGAAAAGCCAAGTGGGAATTATGGCGAAAAAATTTTTAATATTACTAGCAATGAAACAGGCAAGGATTTAATTCGCTTCCATGTCCGTACAGAAAAAAGACCGCAGGAAGGCTATTATTACAACTTCCACTATCACAGTGCAGAGGACAGTTTTATGGCACACAACAATTTAGGGGATATTTATTGGGAGAAGAATACACCTCCGAAGTGGTTATCCTAAAAGTTACGAAACACTCGTTTAAAAATACGAGTGTTTTTTTGCGCGTAAATATTGAGATATCAACGTCTATTTTGATTTGCTGAGTTATTATATTTACACATGATCTGGGTGGAGGAGGAAGAGAAGGAACAGGTGCCCCAAAAAGTACCCCAAATTCATCATTTTTCGATTTCTGTAGATTTTTCAAATGAACTCAAATTGATCATTTCATCCATAAGTTTAGAGGCGTGTACAATAAAGGCGCATGGGAATGGGCTATTAAAGAAGGCATCATGAAAGGTGATGGAAAAGATACAAATCCTGCAGGAGCTCTAACGCGTCAACAAACGGCAACGATGCTTAAACGCTATCATGATAAGTATATTAAGTAATCGTCAAAACCAGCAAAGCTAAAAAAATTTAGCCAAGCTGGCCATTTTTTATTGCACAACGCCAAACGAAATACCTTGTAAGTTTAATTGTATTCAAAACCCCCTTCAAAGTGTAAATGGTGTTTTGATTTTAATAATTTTATATTGAATTTCGATAAGCATTTAATGTTGAATTGTACTTAGAGTTTGATAAAAATTTTTGGAGGTTGTATTTCCCCCATGGTCCTAATTTAGTAGTACTAGAGCCTAATAAACCATCCCTAGCAGCACTTTTAAGTGTTTCAATCTGTTTACTAGAGAGTTTAGATGTTTTACTTTCTTCGATAATTTTATTAACATTGTTTATTCTTTCTTGACTCTTAGAAGTACGGTTAATTTCGTTACTGTTTTGTTGAGTGAGCCCATATTGTTTATAGGATCTACGTGACATTAAATATTGAATAGTTGTTGAATTTCTTGAAGTAATCATAAAAGTTTTCCACCTTTCTAGTTAATTGAATTTTTAGTATTTACCATACTTATTATAATATCGACCAGTATTTTAAATAAATTAGTCTTTGTGAATATTTTTCCATTAAATATAATTATAGAGATTACTATTTTGAAGCGGGGAACCTATTTTAAGTTTCTACTCATCAAGTCCTTAAGTGTCCTATATGGAAGAAAAATAGAGAATGACATTTCAAAAACAACATCGATTTTGATGTTGTTTTTTAATTTTTACAGAGCAACTAGCATGGGGAGATTACAAAACAAACAAATGTTGGATGTTATGTTTATGAGATTTGGCTAATTGGGATGAAATAATTACCAGCTACGTCTTTTTTAATTTCAATCTACACGCATCTTCAGCTGCAGTCATCTCCTCAAACTGACGATTAGAAGTACGCAATTGCTCTCGATCGAGCAGTTGCGCATGTCCTTCCCATGCGAATTGGAATGTATTCTACTTCATTCAAGGTATGCTCATATATCGTTTCAGTTTTACCATCGTCCTATGCGCTCTCATTTTCTGAATTCCCATACTTAAAACTTAAGTGGGAATAAATAATAAAAAATATCAGGCGTGTTGATTAGGGAAAAATAGGTTTATTATTAAGCGATAAAAGGATTTTTTTTTGCTATTTTTGCTAATATATTCACATTTTTAACTGATTGTAGCGTAGGGCTACTCGACTCCCGCGGGAAAGCGAGACAGACGAGACCCTGCACGGAGCGAAGCGGAGGAAGCGGCTCGACACTCGCCCGCAGGAAAGCGAGTAGCACGTAGCGGAAATCAGAGCCTTCAAATTAATCAGGATGGATAAAAATGGTTAATCAACATGCCTGAAAAAATATATTTTTATGAAACTATTTTTAAACTCATAACGTTATAAATAACTGGGTATATAAACCATTTATACGTATAGTTGGATCTCCAACGAAAGTTGTGAATGACATTTGTTAAATTATATGCCATGTATATAGGTTGATTGGAGTGGAGACTGGGCGACTCCTTGGGGATTAGCGTCACAGATGAGACCCTGCAGCGAAGCGGATGTTATCTGTGCGAAAGCGTAGTGCTAACGTAGCGGCAGCAACAAAAGCGGCTCATCGGACGCCCCCAGGAAGCTTTGCTCTGTGCGAAAGCGAAGCGACAGCAACAAAGCGCCCAGTCGGAACGGAAATCAACCACACACTATGGAGATGAGCCGAATGATGGAGGAAAAAGAAATATGACAGTTAGTTATTGGACAGGACAAAATCTTACACTACGAGCGATACAACCTGAAGATATCGTTGTATTTGAATTATTAGATGATGAAATTCTACGCAATATGGATTCCATACATTTTCCTCGCTCTGCGGATCAAATGAGTGAGTGGGTGGAGGAACAATTATCTGAAGAAGATGATGAATTCCGCTTTATTGCAGTAGATAAAGACAATAATATTGTTGGTATGATTGAAACTTTTGATTGTGATTTGAAAAATGGTATTTTTGATTATTATTTAGCTGTATTTGAGCCGTACAGAGGTAAAGGGTATGCAAAAGAAATGATTCTTATGGTTCTTCGCTTTTTCTTTTCAGAGCGTGCATATCAAAAAGTCAATACAACGGTTTACTCTTTCAATGAGCCATCCATGCGCTTGCATGAGAAATTAGGTTTCGTGAAAGAGGGGCAACTAAGAAATATCCTTTTCACAAAAGGAACTTATCATGATGGTATTTGCTATGGGATGCTAAAACAAGAGTTTGAACAGAATCATGGAATTCTGTAAAAAGTAAAAATCAACAATTTAACAGTACCATTGGAATTGTTATTGTTGATATTCCTTTCCTTTGAGGAGATTGACTTAGGAATGTGCTACAGGAGCATCATATGATAAGCGTGGCTCAAACAGCTAGGAGTTTCCTCGTTCGTTTTGACGGTTACGTGAGTAGATAGATCTGAATGGGCTATTTGTCGATGAAAGAAGATCCTCGATTGCTCCTTTTATTGGCGGTAAAACAGCTTTGGTTCGCGGATATTCTTGGCTGTTTCATCACTAGCCATCCGACGCCCCCGGGAAAGCGCTCAGTCGGAACGGAAATCAATCAAACATTGTGAGCCGAATTTCTAACAATACTAACAAAAATAATAAATAACTATATTAACCAAACGATCATTATGATATACTATTTTTGTTTTACATATTTGGGAATAATTTAAAGTTTAGGGAGGTAGCATCTTAGGGTGTGGAAGGCATGAAAAAATTATTTGGAAAATTAAATAAAATCGATACATTTTCACCGTATTTCTTTTTACCGTTTATTTTATTACTCTATTTCTTTACGAGTATGTTTGATTGGCATAAGTTTGAGCAGTACAATATACATGTATCTATTTGGCCAGCTGTTATTTTAGCGGTTATTTGTTATTACATAGGTGTGTATGTTATAGACAAGCTGAATTGGACGATCCCTTCATTTGGTCTATCGTTTTTAAGCAAATATGTGATTCATTTTATTGTGTTTCTGACGTTACTTGGTTTAGGTGCCTTCATACTGATGACTTTTGAAGGCGGCTTTGGAATTTCGGATGAGTCAAATCGACGAAATCTTGATCCAAAGCTAAACTTCTTTAGTCAATTACTATGGTTTGGCGTTTTATTGCTACTATCTTATAAAATGATTTTGGAAGAGAATATGACATGGAAAAAAGCATTCGTCTATGGTTCTATCTTTGCAGGAGTCATCTTTTTATTTTTGTTAATGGCCTATCGAACACCATTAATTATTATGCTATTTACAGGAATCATCATTTTCCACTATGTAGTGAAACGAGTTAAATTAACGTGGTTTTTAACAACGCTGTTAGTTATTGGTGTAGCTTTCTCTATGTTTAGTTTTATTCGTGTGTTAACGGAGGATAGGTCATTAGAATTCAATGACCGGAGTCAACCTGATGTAGAACTGACGGAAGACGAGAGAGAGAACCTGTTAACGGCTGAACAAAAGGTAAACCAAACGCCGTTATGGGTACGTGCACTAAATGAGGAGAGTGTAACAGGTCATATCGTGTTAAGTACAATTATTGAGTATACACAGGAAAACGGGTATTTAAATGGAGAAATCCATAAAGGTATCTTTAGTACGTTATTACCTGGTGAGCAAACTTCACCTCGTACGGAGGTAACGGAGGTTGTCAATTCCGTTAGTTTGGAGAAGGGCAAGATTATTACACGTGAAAATCGTACAACGACACCAACCTTTATCGGTCAATTGTTTTTAGATGGCGGCTATTTATTAGTGGCAATTGGCTTCTTTTTATACGGAGCTTTAATTTCACTTATTTACAATAAAGTGAAGCAGGAAGGCATTCGTAGTTTCCATACTGTCGCATATGCCTTCACTATTACGGTATTTACGGTGTCTATGCATACCGGTCTACTAGATTTAATTATTATACTAATGCTTGGTTTCGTCATTATTGCATCGTCTATTATTAATATGGAAAATAAAACAGCTTCGGTAGTCTTGAAAAAGACGGCTTTGGCTAACAATATGAATTCTTGAGTCATTGTAAGTAAATTTGAAAAGTGGATATCAAAAAGCCTTCCCCGTCATGGGAGAAGGCTTATTTTTATTGAGTAATGCGCTCGAAAAACGCTTTTGTTTTTTCAATATCCGTAACATGCTGATTGCACTGTTGGCTATCTGCGCAAATGTAATTACTGTAATTCGTGAACGTTCCAACGACTTGCCCTTTTACGGAAGTAGTAAATAGACCTACTTCGGAATGGTGGTTGCATATTGCACATATTCCTTTAATTGTATCGTTAGAGAAAATGCCCTTAATTGCTTTTAGCTGTTCATCTTGTTCAATTACGACATATTTTCGATGTGTTCCAGGATCATCCCAAGCTAAATAACATGTCTGTTGAAAATTCATGTCTTCAAGCTTCGGTAGCTTCAGCTTTTTTTCCTTTTTAAATAGGCTTTTCAGTGTGCTGGCAGTCAGTGCTTTGAATGGGATGACATATGGTTTTAATTGCTCTAAATACGCTTCACCTTGTGCACGATCTGTAACATCAAAAAGCTGTTCGATTAGCTGAGCATCCACAGCGGACAAAGCTAATTTTGCAGTAATTTCGCTTTCAACAATACCATGTACGGCAAGGATGACGTCTTTATCTTTTGTCGTTGCAAGTGTTTGTATGATTTTATTCATTTGCTGTTCAAGTAAATTAAAGTTTGCGACCGTTAGAAACGGCTGAATTGTTTGATTTTCCATTTGAAATCACTCCTGTATATTAGGCTTTTAATAAAGGTTTGTGGCCTAAAGAGATCCTTCAATTTATGTTAACTTTTCTAGACCTCTTTGACCTGTAAAGAGTTTAGTCTAGAGCAAGCATTACAAAAGAATGCGTCCATTTCGATTCCTCCTTGAAAAGAAAACTACTATTATAATAGCATCTTTTGGGAAATTGATAAATGAAAAAGGTGTAGTAGTTTGCATTTTTTTGTAAAGTTGGATATACAATAAATTGGTAAATTTGGTACAATGGTAGTATTGGTTTGAAAGGGGGAATTTTTTATGAAACAGGTTATGTATGATAAAAGTTTAGTTGTTTGGAGCGGGATGAAAATTTAAGGAAACAACAGGAGGAACTATATGCTAAATCAACAAGGATTTAATTTATGGGCTGACGGTTATGATAAAACGGTTCAGCTTAGTGAGGAGAGTAATCAATACCCATTTGCAGGTTACAAGGCCGTATTAAATACGATTTTTAACGAGGTCATGTATAGTCCAAAATCAACTGTACTGGACATTGGCTTTGGGACAGGGGTATTAACAGCGAAGCTTTATGATAATGGCCATATGATTAATGGGTTCGATTTCTCTTCGAAAATGATCGAAATTGCGAAGGGAAAAATGCCGGATGCTAACTTAATGGAATGGGATTTATCAAAAGGCTTGCCACCAGCGCTAATGGATCAAACATATGATGCCATTATTAGCACCTATGCGCTGCATCATTTTACAGATGACATGAAAGTACAATACATCACAGCATTATTGCAGCAATTAACACCAACAGGAAAAATTTTTATTGGCGATATCGCTTTTGAAACAAAAGAGCAGTTGGAAAAATGTCGTAAAGACAGTATTAGCTATTGGGATGATGATGAGTTTTACTTTATCTATGAGGAAATTAGCCCTTTATTAAAAGGACTATGCCAACTAGAGTTCCACCCAATTTCGCATTGTGGTGGGGTTTTTGTTATTTCGAATTGTTAGTTTCTCGATAAATCACAAAAAAGTTTCGATAAATCATATAAAACTCTCGATAAATTAACAATATTAGTCGATAAATTCACGAGTTTTCTCGATAAACGAAGTAGAAGGGGCTGCCAGTCGACAGCCCCTTCTCTTTATGCAAACATCGACATAATATACTTACCTGATAACATAAAAACGGCATAAACTGCGAGAGCGCTAATTACGGAAATACTTGGTTTAAACCAGTTTGTTAATAAAAATGCAAGAACCGTGAAAAGTAACATACCTACAGCCCCGAACACAGTATTTTGTAAAACGCTATGGAAAGTATCTTCCTTCATATTTTTCATCTGCATGCCCATATTGATTAGTGTTAGGATAGGCAATGCCGTAATGATGCCTGATAAAAACAAATATTTTGATTGGCTTAACAGTAATGCTAATACCATGATAGAGCCGCCCACTATAAAATATAGAATATATAACATATGAAACCCTCGATCTTGTGTTCAGAATAGTATAATAATACTGTGCGAAATAACTACTTACAAGTCCCTGTTTTGCGTATTTAGCAAGAAGATAAGAAAGATAGGTTTTTATCAAAAATAACGAGAATATTTTGATATAATAGGACATGTCTTTTTTCTGCTATTAAAAAACTATCTGAAAATATAAACTTTATCAAATCTCTTTTTATATATCGTGTTATACGATATAATCGAATCGAACGATATATTGAAGGAGTAAATTTGATGATTACAGACATAAATAACTATTTTACATCAATTTTTTATCATCTACATACCGCACATGAAGATGTGATTTCGCATCAAAGCGTTCGTATTTTACAGATGATTCAGAAGGAAGAGGAAGTAACAGTTCGCGATATCGCAGGGTTACTGAATATTTCTCAAAATACTGCCTCTGAGCACGTAAAAAAGCTGGAGCGTAACGGCTGGGTGAAAAAAGAGCGAGACGTCGATGATCAACGCAAAGTAAATCTGCATTTAACAGCGGAAGGGCTTCAGATTGTCAAGAAAAACACAGAATTAGATGATGACAAACTACAACATGCATTAAATCAATTATCAGAACAACAACAACAAACGATTTTACAGGCATTTCGTCTATTAAGCGAGGTGTCTAAATAATGTATACACTTGTGAAAATTCTCTGCTCAGCAGCTATAATCGGTATTGTAACAGAGGTTGCGAGAAGATTTCCTTCCTATGGTGGCATGATCGCAGCACTACCTCTTGTTAGTATTTTAAGTATCATTTGGCTAACAGTGCAAAGTGAGTCGAGTGAGCATATTCAGCGATTTACTTATGGTGTAATCGTTGGACTACCAGCAACTATGTTCATGCTATTTGTAATATATATGGCGATGAAATCATCGATCCATATTGTTTTTGCCATTGGACTAGGAATCGTTTCGTGGGCGGTATTTCTTGGGGTTCAAAAAGCCATTGCTGGTATTTTTAATATTTCTATTTAGTTAGGAGAATAATAGATGACAGTAATTTCTATTCAACAGTTACCTCAAACGGATGTGTTGCAGTTTTTTACAGAGCATTGGGGAAGTACAGAAATGGTTATTTCTAGCGGAGTTTATGACTGTAGCAAATTACATGGTTTTGCCTATGTAGATAAACAAAATACTATTTTAGGTCTTATAACGTATATTATTCGTCAAAAAGAATGTGAAATTATTTCTCTTGACAGTATTGTAGAAGGAAGAGGGATTGGTTCATTGCTTGTACAAGCTGTTGAACAAAATGCATCCGAACAAAACTGTACAATGATTACCCTCATTACGACCAATGATAATTTACACGCGTTGGGATTTTATCAAAAACGTGGCTATCACTTAGTCGAAATATTACAGAATGCTGTAGAAAAAGCACGAGCATATAAACCTGAAATTCCATTAATCGGCAATGACGGGATTCCAATACGTGATGAAATACGACTAGAAAAGCAATCTGGCTCTTAATGAGTCAGATTGTTTTTATCTTCATTCAGCGGATCTTTTCTGTGCGAAAGCGAAGCGACAGCAACAAATGTTTTCAGTAGCGAAAGCGAAGCGTCAGCTACAAGTATTTTATGTAGCGAAAGCAAAGCGACAGCTACAAATGTTTTCTATGCGAAAGCAAAGCGTCAGCTACAATTACGCCAAGGCGAAATTGATATTCTAGGTATCATCAGCTGCCATTTCTCGCTATACTTGATGGAGAGCTTGAAAGTGAGGAATTTAAATGAAAAAAATACTATTTGTTTTATTATTTAGCGTTCTTATGGTGGGAGCGGGCTTCATCATTTATTTAAAAAGCAATCCACCACTTGTCATGAACAGCTATACGAATCCTACTGATGATTCAACTATTAGAATTGTTGAAATCGAGAATAAAGGACTACATGAGATTCAGCTTCAGCAAATACTCGTCAATGATAAATTGCCTGAAAATGTCGAGCTTGTCGTCAGTAAGTCTGAAGCGTTTGAAGCGGAAACGAAACTGGAAAATAACCCGAATATTACATATCATAAGTTAAGACAAATTAACATTTTTCCTAGTAAATACATAGATCGCGAAGCCGTTGGAAAGCAGCCTCAGCATTATGCTGTAAAGGTTGAGGCACCAAATATTAAGACCATAACGATTAAGTACAATTATTTAAAATTGCCATTTACTCTTACAGCAGAGTTACAAACTAAAAAATAAAGTGAAACGATAATCAGTGGGGTTCTTTTCCCAACAGATTATTAGTTTTCACCAATTGGGCTTTTACGGGGAGTTAATGCCGGAAAAAGATTTAAGTGTCTAATGCACTATATGCTAGTTTTTTGTCTTATCATTTATGCCCGTGTCATTTCATAAGATTGTTTGGTGAAAAAATACTGTTCCTCCTAAAACATGATAATCTAATAGTAACAGTAATGCAGTGTTAGGAGGGACCCGATGGAATTTGTCGTCATCATTGGTATAGTACTTGTTATCTGTATATTCACTGTGATTTTAGTGGTTATTCGGAAGCTTCCGAAGGGTGATGTTATGCTGACAGTAACATCTACATATGAAGGAAAAAATGAATTAGATCAAGCAATAATGAAGATATACTTTACGTTTTCAATTGGCAAACTGGCGCATCGTAAAAAAGACATAATAGGCAGTATTGATTGGTCAGAAGGATGGATGCCCGTTTGCTATAATTTAAAGGAAAATGGAGCCTATCACGAGAAACGTTTACTCACAGCTACAAATGAAAAAAACTATACAACCTTTGAAATAAACTCTCCAAATGCAATAGATCATCTTGGTCGGGGTGAGGGGTATGTTGTAATAGTACTTGAGGGCTCTATTTCTACAGATAAATCTAGAGCAGGTGTGATTCTTGCGGTAACCGCTAATATGGTGACGTATCAGCTGTCTGATTCAACAAGTTGGCATAATGACTTTGCTGTTCAGCATTAAATACTGACGAAAGCTATTCATTGGGAGAAAAGTCCTGATGAATAGCTTTTCTATTTGACAGGAAAATAAAGGAACCTATTAAAGTGGATTTCGTAGAATATAAAAAGGAAGGGGTGTCTATATTGTATTCATTACTATACTATAAGGAAAAACCTTGGGAGATTGACAATGAGGAGGAACTTACTCAATATGCCCAAAAGCTTCAAAAGCACATCGCTATCTTAACCTATGGTAATAATCTAGATGAAGAAGCCTTTGATGAGCTGATTGCAAACTATTTAACAGAGGAAAGTAGCGAAGATCCAACTAAATTTAATATAAGATATGATACATATGATGCTAATGTGGGTAGTCCCCATAGGAATAATTGGCTTTCGGGTATTCGGATGGATGATGAGCAGTTTTTAGCGTTTGAAGCGGCTATCCAACGTTTAGATGGGACGCATGTCAGAATTAACCATAGGAGTAGAGGCCATTATGAAGTGGGAATTGATGGAAAACTATATTCCACAAGGGTTTATCGTACTAGAGATTGCTCGAAGGTTTATCGAGAGCCCGTAGAGGGGAGATACTTACTTTTTATCGACGAGGAGTCCGAAGATAATGAGTTGTTAAGAAGTAAGATGCATACGATACCAGAAAAATTGCAATCGCTCTCCTTATCAGTGACAATTCCTTATGAAGAGTGGGAAGTATATGTACGAGATTGGATCAAACGATTACTCAATTTCATACAAGAGTGACAGCCAATCAACAACAAAAAAAGAAGGTAAAAAACTTTGGATATTTTGACAGATAAATTAATAATGATTGGTTTGTTTATTCTCATCATTCATTCAATAGAAACACTTGCGTATGCAGTTCGATTATCAGGTGCACGTGTAAAATTATTAGCCTCTGCACTATCCTTGTTCAATGTCATGGTCATGGTTTCAAGGCTTGCAAATATGATGCAGCAACCTTTTACTGGAAGTTTGACTGACACAGCACCAAAGGAAAACACACTAGCATTTGTGGAGCAGCAGTTTCGCGTACTTATTGGCGCCGCTTCACTAGGTACATTGGTAGGCATTCTTCTATTGCCGACATTTGTAGCAATTTTTTCAAGGGCTATAATCCATTTGTCTGAGGAAAGAGGCTCCATCCCAGCGTTATTCAAAAAAAGCTTTAGTATCGAGTATATCAAACGGGGAATAAAACATATTCATATGCCAAGTTTTTCATACTTAAAGGGCATTAGTTGGCGTGATATACCTATTAAATTATTTGTCGTTAATGTTGCCATTACGGCCATCTATACAATTGGTGTTCTATCTGCACTTTACGCCTCTTTATTAGTTCCTGAAAGATCGACAACTGCTGTGATGTCGTCAGGGCTTATTAATGGTGTAGCAACGATGTTATTGATTATCTTTATTGACCCTAAAATTTCCATTCTAGCTGATGATGTTATCAATCAAAGAGGCAGCTACTTAAGTCTTAAACGAGCTTCTGTGATGATGATGGGTTCAAGGTTGCTAGGCACATTCGTGGCGCAGCTGTTATTTATACCGGGAGCAAAATATATTGCTTGGTTTACACAATTTATGACATAGGAGGATTCACATAACTCAAGAATCTTATGACCGTTCAACAGATAATTATGATAACCAGCTGTTTACTATTGGTGAACAAATATGTGTTAAGACGCATGCCATGTATAGAGGTTGATTGGAGCGGAGACTGGGCGACTCCTTGGGGATAGCGTCACAGATGAAGACCCTGCAGCGCAAGCGAAGTGCCCCAGGCGGAACGGAAATCAACCACACATTATGGTGATCAGCCATAAAATTTCAACTATTGACAAGTATTGGTGTATTCGTTATAGTAAATAACAATTTCATCAAACAATGGAATTGGCGATGACGAGGACACGAGGTTTGAAAAGCGATTTACAGAGAGGGAGGCATTGGCTGAAAGCTTCCTAATGCAGCTATCAAAGCTTACTACCTTTGAGCTGTGCTTGGAAACTTGCACCGTATTTGCAACGTTACTGCAAAATCAATGAGCCACTAGTGCATCTAGTGGGAATTTGGGTGGAACCACGGGTAATCAACACATACTCGTCCCTTTATGGGACGAATATGTGTTTTTTTATTTTAAAAAAGGTTAAAAGGAGTAGAGAACATGTCAAATCAATTAATTAACATTCAATTTCCAGATGGGAAACAACAAGCTTTTTCAAAAGGTGTTACACTAACCGACATTGCACAAGCGATTAGCCCTGCTTTACGCAAAAAAGCAATCGTAGGGAGTGTGAACGGAACCATCATTGATTTGACGCGCCCGATTTTGGAAGATACACAAATTTCCCTGTACGATGCTAGCTCAAAAGAAGGAATTCAGGTTATTCGTCATTCAACAGCCCATTTACTAGCCCAAGCAATTAAGCGTTTATACCCTGATGCTCAATTTGGGGTTGGCCCCGTAATAGAAAATGGCTTTTATTATGATATCGACATTGCGCATTCATTAGCACCTAGTGATTTACAACAAATTGAAAAAATGATGAAGCAAATCGTTCAAGAAAATATACAAATACAGCGCAAAGAAGTAACACGTTCTGAGGCACAGCAGCTATTTGCTCAGGATGCGCTAAAGTTAGAGCTACTAGAGGATATTCCTGAACATGAAGTTGTTACGGTTTATGAACAAGGAGAATTTTACGATTTATGCCGTGGACCGCATGTACCCTCTACAGGAAAAATACAACACTTTAAATTAATGCATGTGTCAGGCGCGTATTGGCGTGGAGATAGTAATAATCAAATGCTTCAACGTATTTATGGAGTAGCATTTGCCTCAAAAAAAGAACTGGAGGAATACTTTGTTTTCTTAGAAGAAGCAGAGAAGCGCAATCACCGTAAGCTTGGAAAAGAGCTAGAGCTTTTTATGTTTTCAGAAGAAGCACCTGGGATGCCGTTTTATTTAGCGAATGGGCAGATAATACGCAATGAATTGGAGTCCTATTTACGTAATTTGCAAACAAAATTTGATTATCAAGAAGTACGGACGCCATTAATGATGAATCAGCGTTTATGGGAACAGTCAGGGCATTGGGATCATTATAAAGAAAATATGTACTTTACACAGGTCGACAACCAGAGTTTCGCATTAAAGCCCATGAATTGCCCTGGTCATATGTTGATCTTTAAAAATGATTTGCATTCATACCGAGATCTTCCGATTCGTATGGCAGAATTCGGTCAAGTTCATCGACATGAATTTAGTGGTGCATTAAATGGACTTTTACGAGTACGAACTTTTTGCCAAGATGATGCACATATTTTTGTCACTCCACAGCAAATTGAGGATGAAATTACGCTTGCTTTGAAAATTATTGATGAAGTGTATCAAGTTTTTGGCTTCCAGTACGACATTGAATTATCAACAAGACCAGATAATTATATGGGCGATATTGAACTTTGGAATCAGGCAGAAGCGGCGTTAGAAAAGGTGCTTCAAAATTTAGGCTTCCCTTATACAATAAATGAAGGTGACGGGGCATTTTATGGACCGAAAATTGATATTCATATTAAAGATGCCATTCATCGTAGTCATCAATGTGCAACGGTGCAGCTCGATTTCCAGCTACCTGAGAAGTTCGATTTAACGTATATCAATGAACAAAATGAAAAAGTAAGACCTGTCGTTATTCATCGAGCAGTATTTGGCTCAATTGATCGCTTCCTAGGTATATTAATAGAGCATTTTAGCGGTGCATTCCCAACATGGCTTGCACCTCAACAAGTAACAGTGATTGGTGTTGCCGATCAGCATCAACGCTATGTACAGCAAGTAGTAGATGCTCTCCAAAAGGAACAAATACGTGTAAAGATCGATAATCGTCAAGAAAAGCTCGGTAAAAAAATTCGTGAAGCGCAACTGAAAAAAATACCGTATATTTTAGTGCTTGGGGATAAGGAAATGGATCAACAAAATGTCACTGTTCGTCAATATGGTCAGCAAGCTTTATCCGAAAAATCAATAGCGCAGTTTATCGAGGAGATTAAGCAAGAGATACAACAAAAAGCTTTATCTTATGAAGGAAATTAAACTACTTTGATGTTTGTATAATAAATAAAAAGGCTTGTAGCTCGTCATCTAGGAGTTCATGTGAAACTAATCGAAATTAGTCACTGCCATAGAGTCGAGCTAAAACAAGCCATGAAAGCAATGTTGTGAAAAACTATTTTTTTAAAATTTACTTAAAATTGTTAGTTTTTTCATTTATTTGCTACTATTAATCAATTTTCAAGCATACAATAAATTAAATAACAAACGAACTATATACGAAAAGGTGCTATTGTTTTGATGTTAATTTCTATTGGATGGTTTGTATCTCAGCATCGATGATAAGGTATTTAAAAAGGATGCTAAAAAATATACTTGTCAATTGGAATGAGTAAAAGTATGTTGAGAGGTCTATTTTTCATGTATACAATTTGAGTTTTTAGATGAAATGTTTCCTCAGCCTGCGGAACACCCTAAAGGCTATGTTTGACGAAAATTCAAGGTAGCATTCGTTATATTCCTCATCAGTACGAAATGATTGATATTGATTATTAGGATATTATTAAGATGTAGTTTCAGATGGTATGCTAAGTGTAGGTGCTGTGTTTTCTACTGAATCTTGAGGCTACGGTAGTAAAAAGTTTGAAATAACGACCAATGTTAACATCGATACTTAGTATTTTTAGGCCTCCTTTTTCGTGCTATAAAGAAGATTTACTGATTGTATTGATGTATACCTAATTGTAGACATGACATCAGGATCTAATGTTTCTTTATAACGGGAACCTAGTACAGGATAAAACTAGTCAAATCATTGAAATATGGGACTGGCTTTACTTTATCGATCGTTTAGTATTTTCAATAAAATACCCCTTGCAATTAGGAAGCGTTTAAATATTTATTTAATAGGACATCTAGTTCTTGACTACAATCTACCACACTAGGATGGGTGAAACCTAAATCCATAGCCTTTCTATACATAATTCTTCTTTTAACTTCAATTTCCATTTTTAAAAATTGTTTACGCGATTTATTTCCCAAGATCTTTTCCTCCTAATTTCTTCTCAATATTCTTGTAATAAAATATTTATATGACCTCGATTCAACTTTTTCATTGTATCTCACTTAAAATGAAAAATATGTCATATTGTGTATAGGGTGAGAAATTCGTAATATAGTCACAGGAAATTATCCTAATTCTTAAAAGAGGGGAAAGATAAAAGGATTCAATATAAAGTATTTCGACCTATTTCGATTTACTTTTATTGTTATTGTATGCATTCTAATGACTTATATACGACTATATTAAAGTTTTTTATTGCTAGACGATAGAAAACGTGTAGAGATAGGTTTAATAGATTTGCAACTTTTTTACTATAAAGATTTAACCTGTATGGAACTTCGTATCTTGTCATAATTTATCAAATAAACTTTTTTGTTGTTTGTTATTGAGGAGATTTCATTTTGTTTAATAATGTTGAGAATTTTCGAAATAAATGGAATAATAGGTAAATAGAGATGTAACATACATTCATTCCTAGAGGAGATTATAATGACCGTAATTTACTTTGTAAGACATGCTCATTCTTCTTATACAGCTGATGAGTACAACCGCCCGCTTTCTGAAAAAGGGTTTGAGGATAGGGAGCGTGTCACTAAATTATTTAAAGATAAAATAATCCACGCAGCCTATTCAAGTCCATATAAAAGAGCCATCCAAACGGTGGAAGGCATAGCGCAAGAACATAATCTACAGATTAATACGATGGATTCTTTAAGAGAACGAATACTATCTAATAGGGAGATCCTTGATTTTGACGATGCCATTTATCAATTATGGAGTCAGCCCAATTTTGCATTTGAGGGTGGTGAATCAAATGAATCCGCAATGGAACGAGCAATTACCACCTTGCAAAAAATAGTACTTGCACATCCAAATGACAATGTAGTAATTGGTACACATGGCAATATAATGGTTTTGATGATGCACTATTTTGATACACAATTTGATTACACTTTTTGGAAGGATCTTGCAATGCCAGATGTCTATGAACTTACATTTGAAAACTTCATGTTAAGGGATGTTCAGAGAATTTGGAGAGAGTAGGATAAGAGAGATAGAACAAGAATTATGTGAACAAATATTGAAGCTAGAAAAGCAATTAATGGATTATAGGAAAGCGGATTTTGAGAATATATTGGCAGATAATTATCGAGAATTTGGAAGTTCGGGCACAATGTATGATAAATTAATACAATTAAATTCGCTGGAGAACGAAGGTGGATTTCAGAATAGCCCATTTGTTGTTAGCGATTTTGCGATTCAGCAATGCTACATATTGTACATTTTCAATTGCAAGCGACAAAAAATCATTAAGAAGCTCAATTTGGGTGTTGTACGACTCAGAGTGGAACATGTATTTTCATCAGGGAACCCAACTTTAAACGCTCGTATGTAATATGACATACGAGCGTTATTGAATTTGGCTGAAATGGCAGCCCCTTATTTCGTTTTATCGAGAATTTTAAATAATTTACTGAGAAAATCAAGAATTTTTATCTTTGCCATTCTTCTCGTAATAAACCAAATAATAGTAGATCATAAAACTTGCCGAAGCGGAAAATCTCATTTCTTAAAGTACCTTCTTTTGTAAAGCCGCATTTTTCATAGGAACGTATTGCTGCTTCATTAAAGCTAAACACCTGAAGCTTAATCTTATTAATGGAAATGTAATTAAATATAAAATGAATAAGGGTTTTCATGGCATCTGTTCCAAGCCCTTTACCTTGCCATTGTTCACCGATTGAAATGCCTACAAAGCATGTGCTATTTTGCCAGTTAATTGCATATACAGCACAGGAGCCGATTAGTTCATTAGATGAATTTTCAAATATCCCGAAGAAAAACTCTTCCTTTTTCCCACTAATACTTTGAAAAAATGAGGAGTGATCCTCAAAGGTTTTTGGAAAGGGGATCTCGTCATTCGCAAGTAATAACGACTTTTTTTCACTTTCAATTTTTACAAATGCTTCTAAGTCAGAAGATGTCATTTGCTGTAAAGTAATAGATTGACCTGTAAGAAATTCTTTAAAATAATTTTCCATTAGTTTGGTTTTCTCCCTTGTTCAAGGGCTGCAGTTAGAGCGATATCCCTTGATTTATTTGTTGAATAAATAAAACATCTACTGCACTTTTCGCACTCATTGGCACATCTCCTTATGTTCGAATACCTTTATAATAGCATTTTTAGAAATTTATAGAAATAATTATTTTCACGTAGCTTTTTTTGAAGGTCGCCAGTTTGTCTGATTATTAATATCTTGTTGCTCCATCCACTGAAGAAAAGTTTCCGTGTCTCGAATATTGTGATCTAATACAGCTTGATAGACATAGATTGAAGGAAGTATTAAAGTTTTCTGTAGCAGGTCTTCTTTTATTTTTAAAATACACTTTCGACGATCAATTGTTAAAGAATCATTCATAAGCGAAACTAAATCTCTTGATAAAGGGCCATTTCGTGTTTCAGAAAACAGCCACATATCAATATTCCAAATGTCTGAAGGAGTATGCTGATATTGTATTTTAAAATAGTACCCATGATAGGCTGTTTCAAAATAATTACGGTACTTTAACTCTAAAACCTTAGGATGGTTAGTTAAATCTGATAGGATCGTCATGGCTTCAGCCGGATTAGGACTGACACTAAAGGTTTCGATATCGATGTCTTGATCTACTAGCAAATCATAGGCCGTAGCTCCAACAACATATGCTTGTCCGATTTTATTCCATTTTTCTAATAACGCCAATTCGTTTAGAATTGTCAAGGCAGTTTCTTTTCGCTCTTGCGCTCTCTTTAATATTTCCAAAATTTACACCTACCCTTAAATTTATTTCTAAATCATGTTAGAATACATTATATTTGTCATTTGTTCAATATTTTATTAGGAACAAAACAAGGGTTTTTTTTGCTGCTGTATGCCCATTTTTAGTTGATTAATAGAATATGATGTACTAATGCTATGAACAATATAAGACAGAAAGAAGGAATAATACATGCGTACTTTTACTCCATATTTTAATGGTCTAATGAAATACTTACCTGAAGAGGAGCACCTTCAATTACAACGGGCAATCGGAGCAACAGAGTCTCAAATACAATTGTTGCTTGAAGTATTTCCAGAGTGTCCGGAGTCACTTATGAATCTATTAAAGGATGTTAATGGAACGTACTATTGTAAGCATGGTGATGAAACGATTTGTGTACTTGTACTCGGCTCGGGTCTTGATGAATATCCATATTATTTAAAGTCCGTAGAGCAAATCATTAAAGATTACCGAGTAGAAGATAGTGTAAGTATTTATGATCGTTATAAAGATTTTTTAGATTGGGTGGAAGTGGATGAGCGTATTAATCTTCACGTACCGCTAAAAGAACGATTATGCTTTTCGGATTGCATGAACAATGGGGGTACGTCTAGTTTATATATTGACTTCAAGCCGAATGATTGTGGGGTAGTAGGACAAGTGATTCGCTATATGCATGACCCAGATAGCTATGAAGTGATTGCACCTTCCTTTGAGGCATATTTACAGCAGCTGATGGATGGGGAGTATGAATTTACTGCGCTCTATGAGGAGGACTACGACTAATGTCGGAAGGGAAAGCTTCTATGAGATTAAAGTTTCTAGAAGAAAATGATGATCACTTGCTTGAACGATATACCCTAACAAAGGAGCAACTTCGCTATACGAAGTCTC
Organism: Lysinibacillus sp. TE18511; assembly: GCF_054062295.1. Taxonomy (NCBI): domain Bacteria; kingdom Bacillati; phylum Bacillota; class Bacilli; order Caryophanales; family Bacillaceae; genus Lysinibacillus; species Lysinibacillus sp. TE18511. Next base: position 10,464 of record NZ_JBSSFD010000026.1, on the reverse strand, counting down.
CAATGGATTGCATTGAATTAGTGAAGCAGGACAAAAACCGCCATGCGATTTTGGCATTAGACGGAGACAAGCTCGTAACTTTCTTTGTGCTCCATGAAAAAGAAGGTGTCAAGCCATATTCCTCTAATAAACAAGCAATATTAATCCGTGCCTTTTCTACAGACTTTTTTGAACAAGGTAAAGGCTATGCGAAAGCAACTTTACAGCTATTGCCGGACTTTGTTACGAAGCATTTTCCTCATGTAAATGAGCTTGTATTAGGCGTTAATTTACCGAATACTGCTGCACAGGCATTGTATAAAAAATGTGGATTTGTCGATGAAGGCAAGATGGCAGTTGGATTTACGGACATTAAAGTGATGAGTTATTACATAAGTGAGTCACAAGTAATCGAAGCATGTATGGAGCAATTTGAGGAGATATGTGCGATTGATCAAGATGTAATTGGAGATTTCTCAAGAAGTGAAACTATTCGCACAGCCGTTCAAGAAAAACGTTGTCTTATTCAACAGTCCGAACAGGGGATTGCTGGTTTTCTCATTTTTACAAATGACTTTTTTGACAATAACTTTATTTCACTAATCATCGTCAAGCCATCTGAGAGACGAAAGGGTGTTGCTACTGCATTATTACCTTTTTATGTAGAAATGGCAGACACAAGAAAAATATTTTCTTCTACGAACCAATCAAATACGGGTATGCATAAAGTATTTGAAGCTGCAGGATTTGTAAAAAGTGGCTATATTGAAAACTTAGACGATGATGATCCAGAGATTATCTATGTGAAAATGAAATAAATGGCAAGTCTCGTAGAATGTTTACTGCGAGACTTGCCATTCGTTATTTTCTTGCCTTTATGAATAAAAAGGAAGGGCGACTAATCTCTTTTTTGAGAGAAGGCAGCTGTTGCATAGCTTCATCGCTAGGAATCGGTTCTAGTATTTTTTCAATCGTCAAGCCATGCGCGATTAAGGTATTGATTATTGTAGAAACACTGCGGTGATATTTGACAACGCCATCTACAAACCACGTTTGCTCACGCTTGCCCTCATCGTGGTAATGGTCGACTGCATAATCGCTTCTATTACCATGTTCATCATAAAACCAGTTGCCCTCTATCGTTTTACGAGCTGTAACAATCGGGTGCTCAACTGAGAAAATAAACAAGCCATTAGGACGAAGCATTCTTGTAATGTTTTCAATTACGCAATTGAAATCAGCTATATAATGTAAGGAAAGAGAGCTTGTAATACAATCAAAGCTTTCTGGGGCCGCATGATAATCCTCTAATGCTTGCAAATGGTAGTCTATGTTTGCATGAGCATGTTCACGTTGAGCAATTGACAGCATATTTTTGGAAACATCAATGGCTGTTACATGCTTTGCGCCATTTTCAATACAATAGTATGCGAATTCTCCCATTCCACAACCGATATCAAGCATTTGTAAATGGATTAAATCAGGGAGCAATGATTTGAATGCTGGTTGCTCCAGTAAATGGTTATAGTTATAAGGTGTTTGCCGTAATTTCCGGTATTGTCGGAAAAATTCTAGATGATCATAAATGTTTTGTTTCATGTCAAACCTCCACTAGTTTTACATAACGTTATGTAACATTTGCGCATAATTATTGTCCCATAGCTATTGAAAAAGAAATAGACTTATATTTCAAATTTTAGTAAGATGTAGATAGAGGCATGTCAATTTTTTGCAATTAGAGCTGACCTAAAAGTAAATATAGAATGGTTAAAGAAATTCTATAATGTAATTTTTGATTTAAAGGTAAAAATCTGCGTAGACTCCTGCGGGAAAAGCAAGAGCAAGAGACCCAACAGGGAGCGTTAGCGACCGATGCGGCTCGTGTCTTGCCCACGGAAAGCGAAGCGGATTTTTACCTTTTACAATTATGCTAGAATTCTTATGAAGGACTTTTTAGAAAAAAACCTTATTTTTTTATGATGAAATCGGGGAGGGAGTTAACTGAAAAAATATGTAATATTGTCTTCCACTTTATGTATATATGTCCTCACCATTGTGGTTCATTTTTTCTTGAATTCTTTTGAAAATGGAAGAGCCTTTTTAGGATTTACAATGATAATTCCACTCCTTGCCGTTTTCCTCGTTCAAAAAATGGGGAGAGGGCTACCTATTCTTAAAACATTTTCTTTGACATGTCCCTCGAATAAATGGGTATTCATAAGCATTATTGTGCCGATCATAATGGGCATTGGGCTTCATACCTATTTTTATGTCACACATGGAGATTTTTTTCTCATTACTAAACCTTCGCAATTCATAGCCTTACTACTTATAGGACTTACGATTAGTGCGTTTTCTGCATTAGTGGAGGAAGTGGTATGGCGGGGGAATTATCATTATTATTTGCGTCAACGTTTTAGTTTTTGGCCTACTGCTTTGTTCATAGGTGTGATTTGGTCATTATGGCATTTGCCCATCGCCTTATTATACAAATCCTATACAACACCCGTTCTTTCAGTTCCTGTATATTTGTTCATACTTTTTGCATTGTCACTAGTACTTTCTATTATAAGAGAAGTTGCTAATTATTCCAGTCGCACTATTACATGGCATGATGAATGTTTTTTATTTGAGTGATGGCCAACAAATGTCTGTGACAACAGATTTTCAAGAATGGCTAAAATGTATCGGAATAGTATTACTGTGCATTGTTTGTATCCTCCTTTCGCGTCATAAAATTGTAACAATTCAAAAAAATAAAAGCGTTTAAAGGGAAATGATGGCACTTTTTTTAATGAATGACGTTATTTTCATTGGGAGTAAATAGGATCATCGCCAAAAATTGTGGATGACATCTGTCAAAACTTATGGCATGCATATAGTTGATTGGAGTGGAGACTGGGGAACTCCTTGGGGATCAGCGATAGAGGAACGAAGGCTAAAAACATCACGTCCTGTGATAACGCCTTCGTGACCAACATCGGTGCTGCTGCCGCTACGTTAGCACTACGCTTTCGCGCAAAAAACATCTGTTGGCCCGAGACCCTGGAGCGAAGCGAAGCGGCTCATCGGACGCCCCCAGGAAAGCGCCCAGTCGGAACGGAAATCAACCACACGTTATGGTGATGCGCCAGTAAATATCTAGCCTCCCAAATAATACATTGGAGGTTTTTACATTGAGTAAAGAAGAATTATTGAGTTTGAGTAGTAATTCATTGTTCGTGGCCTTTATTTTACTGCTAATCGCTATTATACCGATTGGACTTGCCGTGAAATCAAAAGGAAAAATGTTTGGTAAAGTAGGGCTTATACTTACCTATATTGCCTTTACTTTGCAACTAGTTTATTTTGTTCTAAGGTGGATTGCTGTTGACCACGCACCTGTTAGTAATATGTATGAGTTTATGACGTTTTTTGGCATCATGCTTACGGGTAGTTATTTGATTATTCATTTTTTATATAAGCAAATCGTGGTTGGCTTGTTCACCATTCCTGTGTCATTAATTATTCTCGGTTATGGAAGTGTTTTTACAAAAGAAGTTTCACCACTTGTTCCATCGCTGCAAAGTCACTGGTTAACGATTCACGTTATGACCGTTGCATTTTCAAGTGCTATACTATCGATTTCGTTCGCAACAGGTATTATTTATTTATTAAGAACATTAGATGTTTCTAAATTTTCGATTCGTACATTTGCCTTGGAATTTGTAATGTATTGTTTAGTTGTCGTGATTGGCTTTATCGGTGTGGGCACTTATTTTAACTTAGCAGCAGATAAAATCGAGGTTCATTTTGAAAATGTACAAGAAAAAGAAGAAACAGCCGTTTATACGATGAAGCCGCTCATTGTCACGAAAGACGCAGTAACATCTAGTGGGGAACAGGTTGGCGTTTTACAGATTACAAATAAGATAGACGCGAAGAAATTGAATTCGATCGTATGGGCATTTATAGCTGGAACGATTTTATATGCTGTAATTGTACTCATTGCGAGAAGACCATTAATTGTTTTATTAAAGCCATTAACAAACCGTGTACAACCAGCATTAATAGATGAGATTACATATCGAGCCGTTGTTATAGGTTTTCCGTTGTTTGCTTTAGGAGGACTTTTGTTTGCCATGATTTGGGCACAGATTGCCTGGAGTAGGTATTGGGGCTGGGACCCTAAGGAAGTATGGGCTCTAATTACGTTTTTATTTTATGCTGCTTTCCTTCATTTACGACTTTCTAAAGGTTGGGAAGGGGAGAGGACAGCTTGGTTAGCGATTGTTGGATTTGGCATTATCGTTTTTAATCAGGTATTTGTGAATTTAGTCATTGCAGGTTTACATTCTTATGCATAAGAGGCTGCATTCATTTATGTTAGAACTTAAAAAGAGACATCCGCAATTGGGATGTCTCTTGAATTTGCATTTGTTTATTATAAAGCTGGAATTAAAGCTTTACAACATTCGTTGCTTGTGGTCCGCGGTTTCCTTCTTCTACGCCGAATTCCACTTTTTGACCTTCTTCTAAACTTTTAAAGCCCTCTGATTGAATTGCAGAGAAATGTACGAATACATCATTTCCACCTTCTACCTCGATAAAGCCAAAACCTTTTTCTGCGTTAAACCATTTTACTGTACCTTGTGTCATGTGAACACCCTCCTAAAAAAATTCAACAATCAAATTCCTTCAACGCTCGCAAAGAATCACGAATTCAAAAGCTCGTATTACTTTTGAATACGTGATTTTAATGATTAAGATGAAGTAATATAATTATTTTTTTTATTATATAACAAATTCGTATATTTATCCAGTATATTCCGTTTTTAGAAAGAAAAATTTACATCGCATCGTTTTTGGCTCATTACAGCAAAAGGGTTTCGTCTGTGCGAAAGCGAAGCGACAGTAGCAGGATGTTGGTCACGAAGGGGTTATCACAGGACGTGATGTTCTTAGCCTTCGTTCCTCTATCGCTAATTCCCAAGGAGTCGCCCAGTCTCCACTACAATCAACGTATATACAAACCATACGTTTTAACAAATGTCATCCACTACTTTTGGTGATGAGCCTCGTTTTTCTATATTATTAATTGATCCATGCTTTCTCTTTAGCGACAATGACTGCCTCTGCACGAGATTCTACATTTAGTTTGACAAAAAGTTTGGATAAATAGTTTTCAACGGTGCGTTGAGTAACCCCTATGGCTGAAGCGATTGCTTTATTCGTACAGCCTTGTGCGACAAGCTGTAAAATTTCTTGCTCCTTGTCGCTTAGTAAAACGTCTTGCTGAGCATTTGATCGATTGGTGCGCTGATGTACAAAATCTAAAAAATCTGCTGCTAATAAGATTTCACCTCTTAATGCGGCTTGAATCGTTTGAATCACTTGCTCTTTCGTGGCAAGCTTGGATAATAGACCATCGACTTTTTTCTCGATAAGTAGTTCGTAATAATCGGAAAGTTCGTATCCAGTATAGAGTAAAATAAGTGCTTCTGGTTGCTTTTTCTTAATCATTTCTGAAAGCTGGATGCCGTTGAGTGGTTTCATATTAATATCAATCAAAAATAATTGGAAATCTTGAGCATCCATTCTCGACAGTACAGAAGCACTATCCTGCTCAGTGTCTATACGAACATTTGTTAAATCCTGTAATAATGTTTTTGTACCATCTAAAACCACAGGATGGTCATCGACAATTAGAATATCAATCATTTGATTTCACGTCCTCTTGTATTTGAATAAATATATGCATTCCTTCATTTTGGCTGGAGGTGATGGCGATATTTCCATTGAAAGCACGGACACGTTCTCGAATACCGTTAATGCCCATAGAAGTTGAAGATTGCAGTAAATCTTCAATATTACAGCCAATGCCATTATCGTCGTATTGGAGGATAAAACCACGATGGGTCGCTTGTAGTTTTAGTGATACCTCGGTAGCCTCAGCATGCTTGATCGCATTATTTAAAAGTTCTTGCACTAGGCGATAAACGACTAAATGTAAGGTTGCATCATGGAATTGAACCCGTTCTATTTGCGTGGTTAACATAAAGTCGGCACGTATTTTCACTTTTTGTATCAGTTTTTTTAAGGCCATTTGTAACCCAAATGTGTCGAGCAAAGGAGGGCTTAGATTCTCGCAATATTCACGTAAATCTTTCGTTGCATTTAGTAATTGCTCCCGAATATTTAAAACTTTTTCCTTTTTTATCATCGATGAGCCAGCTAGCACATCTAATTCTCTCGCTATATGAAGCTGCTCTTGCAAAATAGTGTCATGTAATTCTTGTGCTAAAATACTCTTTTCTTTTTCAGTAATCGTCCATAACAATTTATCGAGCCAAGGAAGCTGTGTATCATGGTTATCCTTCATATGCTGTATTTCACACACTAAATCTTCAATGAGCTTTAAACTATCAATAAACATTGAAACATAGAGTGCAAGTAACTCCAACCAAAGACGTTCTTCTTTGTGTAGGGCATGTCTAATTTTTAAAATAATCTTTTCTTCACCCGTATCATGTAATAACAGATAAGTCCTGTCAGTCTCTGCGCTAACTTCACCAGGGCTAATTGGCACATCTTCCGCTATTGTTGTAATAGTAAAGGATGCAGTACCAAGCTTTTCTATTATTTCATATTTAAACAGATTAAGTAATTCTTGCTGATTTTTTGCTTTACCCATACGGTTAACGGCACCATATAAATTATGTACATAATTTCCAGTAGAAGAGAAGATAACTTTCCGATACTTATAATCAAGCTGCTCCTTAATATAGAAACAAGCAACGAAAATAAGGAAAGTAAGGATAAAGACACTCGTAATTTTAACAATCGACAATTGGTCTAAAAACACGATCATCAAGCTCGAAGACAATATTAATGTACTAAAAAAGGCTAGTGTTGAATAATAACGTAAACGAGATAATTGATATTCAATATCGAATAATCGTTCATTCACTTGAATGAAGATAAAAGAAAAAGGAATAAACAATAAAAATAATGCAGCTAAGTCAGATTTTAAAATAGGTTGATGCCCTAATATTTCAGGTATGACGAAAAAAAGTAAAAAGGGCAGAAATGGAGTTATAAATGCAATAGCGATAAGACGGATCTTGGCCAATTTCGTTCGTATGTAACTCGTTAGTAAAATATAGATGGCATAAAGTACAAGAACAGCAAACATAGCAAGGTTTACGATACCCGCTATATTAAATTCGGAATTAAATACTTCAATGAGAATAAAGCAAGGTATAAGTAGCAGTATTCCATATAGCCATTTGGTATTGATATAGGGCCATTTTATATGAAGATAGCGGAAATAGTATTGTAAAAAGTGAATAAATATCACAAGGCATAAATCAATACAAATACCTATGATTAACCTTCCGATTACATCTCCTCTAGCTGAGGCTCCTGTACTTATATAGGCTAGTGAACATGTTAATAAAAATAATATTAGTAAATTTGTTAGTTGATGATCTTTCTTACTTTGCCATAAGTAGATGGCAACGATAAAAGATAAGATGAAATAAAATAGTGGAAAGATAACTTGTAAATATAATTCTTCGGGAATATCTTTATGCTGAACTAAAATATTGTGAATATCGCCATTTGGCTTGGAAATGGTTAGCTCATTTGCACTTCTAGCGAGAGAATAGCGCTGAATTGACCTAAAATCTTGTGCTGGCTTGCCATCGATTGTTAGTAAAATATCACCTTTTTCAATGTTTTGTTGCTGTGCCCAGTCAGGATAATAGAAATCAACAATCACTGGTTGTCCGCTAGTTGTGTCTACGGAAATACTAATAAAAGGTACTCGTATTGCTACTACGAGCACATAAATACCAAGAAGTAGGTATGTTATAAAAACACTATATGTCCATTTGCTCATCATTCTCTCGTCTTTTTGCATAATCGAAATGCCCCGTTCTTCATTATGTATGCTATATATTATCCATAATTTTTGGTAATTTTGGAATACCGAAATATGGTGTTTCGGAAAACCACTATTACTTTTTCGGAATAACGAAATAGTCTTTTCGGAGAAGGATATGATAGTGTAAACCTAGCATATGTGACGAAAAGGGGGAGCGTTGCATGAAAAAGCGTGGATTGTCACTGATCCTTTTTTTTCTAGTCGTCATAATGTCGTACCCAATGACAACTATCGCTAAGAACTTTGAAAATGATGTGGTGAAAGTAGATATTTGCATTAGCGGGGGTGACAATCATTTTGTTTATAAGATTCCAAAACATTTACATGATAATACGCCGTATTATGAAATGAAGAATAACATTGAATCTTCATTAGCGAGGCATTGGAAGGTCGGGGATGCCCATTATGAAGCCCAACAGTCGGAAGTTACGTATACTTTTTTTATTAATGATTTAATTCATGAACAACAAGATGGGCAGATGAAGGTAGCGATACCCTATAATATTTTACTAGGAATGTTTGGCGAAAATGATGCCATTCAATTACGTATTTTGGCGAGCAAACTAACTAACTGGAAAGTCAACACAACGGATTGGACAACTCTCGGCTTTGTGGAACCGCTCAGTTACTTTAGTGATCAGGAATATGTATTTGAGGGAGCGGTTAACGAGCTATTACAACAGCGAGTAGGACATTTTAATGGAACAGTTATTAAAGGTCAAATGATGCTACATTGTATCATTTATTTTAACTTTATGATTGCACAGCTTATTGCCTGTATACTTTTATCAAGGCACTTTAAAAAGAGAATTATTGAAGATCCAGAAACGATGCATCAGTTCCGAAAGCTCAAATATATGTATCAAATCATTCCGTTAATGATTATTGTTGTGCAAATTGTTTTTCTAGTCATGTCAGGGTTAGTGACTGCGTTTGGGCTTTATTTTAACCCAGGCATGGATCTATTATTTATTTTTGGCCCTATTGTATTTAATATTATTTTGTTGCCAATGTTTTTCTTCACGACTGCAAGCGAAATTTCAAAGGAGCTAGAATACAATTCCTTTGGCTCAGGCTTGTAAACATGGAATGATTGTTTTTATTTTTGGTCGACCAAATGTAGTTATTAGATTATAATGGTCAACAGCATACTTGAAGGAGCTGTTGATTGACATGACGCACCCAGAAATCGCGTACTTAAATTTACTACAACATATATTAGATAATGGAGTTAAAAGAGAAGATCGTACAGGAACAGGTACATATAGTGTATTTGGCTATCAAATGCGATTTGATTTAAGTAAAGGTTTTCCTCTTTTAACGACTAAACGTGTACCTTTCAAGCTTGTAGCAAGTGAGCTACTTTGGTTTATTAAAGGGGATACAAATATTCGTTATCTACTGAAAAACAACAATCATATTTGGGATGAATGGGCTTTTAAAAAATGGGTTGAGTCTGATGAATATTCAGGCCCTGATATGACGGATTTTGGACGTCGTTGCTTAGTGGACGAGTCTTTTAATGCCGTCTATCAACAAGAGTTAGCATCGTTTTGTGGGCGAATTTTAACAGACGATGAATTTGCACGTCAATACGGGGAGCTTGGGAATGTTTACGGTAAGCAGTGGCGTAATTGGACAACATCAACAGGAGAAAGTATTGACCAATTACAAGATGTGATCCACCAAATTAAGCACAATCCAGATTCACGACGCATTATTGTCAATGCATGGAATCCTGAGGATGTCATCAATGCTGGAGCGAAAGGCAGTAAAGCCGCATTACCTCCGTGTCATGTAATGTTTCAATTTTATGTGGCGAATGGTAAGTTAAGCTGTCAGCTAATGCAAAGAAGTCTTGATACATTGTTGGGCTGTCCATTTAATATTGCGTCCTATGCATTACTGACACATTTAATTGCCCATGAATGTGGCTTAGAAGTTGGCGAATTTATTCATAGCATTGGGGATGCTCATATATATTTAAATCACGTGGAGCAAGTGAACGAACAGCTATCACGCGAGCCTAAGGAACTACCAACCTTAAAAATCAATCCGGATAAAACGTCAATTTTTGATATAGAACTCGAAGATCTTTCTATTGAGGGCTATGATCCACATCCTGCAATTAAAGCACCAATTGCCGTATAACCTGAAACAGCAGCCGATTTTGGTTGCTGTTTTTTTATGAAGATCGGAGCGATGTATAGAAGAATTGAATCGACCGATAGAAAAGCCTGAGCGACGGATAGAATTCAGATCGATGGATAAAAAAAGCCAGTGCGATGGATTGAAGAGGCAAAAAAACAGATAGAACCTGCAAAGTGATGGATAGAATCAGAGCGACTGAATGCTGAGGTAGAGCGATGGAAAGAAAGGCGAGAGCGACGGAAAGAAAGGCCAGAGCGACGGAAAGAACAGGCCAAACGACGGATAGAACCCTCAAAGTGACGGAAAGAAGTGAGAGCGACGGAAAGAACAGGCCAAACGACGGATAGAACCCTCAAAGTGACGGAAAGAAGTGAGAGCGACGGAAAGAAAGGCCAGAGCGACGGAAA
>NZ_JBSSFD010000025.1:0-62806 GCF_054062295.1 Lysinibacillus sp. TE18511 | reverse complement strand
ACTTTACCGATCCCAGCAGTTAATTTTGCGTCAATACCATCTACAGCCGTTTTAGTTGCGTCAGTGGTAGTTTTAATCGTCTCAGTATTTTGTTTGATCTGGTCCGATTTTGTATTAATTTCATCAAGCTTTACGTCAATCGCGCCCAAATCGCTCTTACTCGCCAAACTACCGTCAGCCCCCGCAGCAGCATCGACAGCCTCCGCCAATGCGTTCATATCTCGCACGACATCAGCAGTCATGTTTCCACTAATTATCGGCAATCCTAAATTCTCTGTCGGCATTATATCCCTCCGTCTCGTATTTCTGTATAAGTTTTATTTGTCGTTAATAGTGCGTCATAAGTAGGATATGCGCCTTTAAGCATGTCGTAGGTAACGAACTTAAATTCATACTCTACCGCCAAATGCGCTGGAATAATCTCACGCAATACCGCCTCTAAATCCGATAAATTGGACGGCACTCCGTAACTCGACGTAAATTTTATGACGATAATATATTCTGAGTAGCGTTCGATAACTTCCGTTTCGCCACCGTAATACCCGTCCGATATACTCTTGATATGTTCGGCTGTAACTACGCCTGCACCGCGCAATCGGGCTTTAACGTTACTGCGACGCTCGCCTAACGTCTTATTCGTATCCGTGACAACTCCGCAAATACGCTCCCACTCGCGAAGTCCCCAAGTCGCTGTACTGACGTTAAATTGCAGTAGCAAATCGTCAATGCTCGCGTTGAGCCTAGCAAACTCCGCATCTTCTGCGGATAGCAATTCGCTAGATTCTAAAAGTTCGTTATAATAAGACGGAACGTAATCTATTAATTTACGATCAAATGGCATTGACGTTCACCGCCCCTAGAATCGCAACCTGTTCGTCAGTTACTTCGACATTGACAATACCGCCATTTAGCGTTAAATTTGCGTAATCAATGATTCGCGGAACATCAAGCAGTATCGCAGCAATTCGCGTGTAACGGATCAATGAATCGTTAAAGGCGAGCGATTCGAGATAAGCGTTTACAGCCGTTTCGATATCCGCCTTCACTTCATCGATAGTCGCTCCGACCGCAAGCGTTAAATCTGCGCTAACATTAATCGGCACTTCTGTAGCACCCACAACAGTAACACTGGCGCCTATAGGACGTTCTTCTGCAATATGCATTACTACTGCGTCAATGACCGTTTGTGATGGCGATTTCTTATCGTCTCCGAGCAATACGACTTTGACCGTACCTGGACCGTTCCAAATAGGGTATACTCGCGCATCACCTACGCCGGATACTTCGCGTGCCCATTGCTCGTAGTGATATACGTTGCCTGACGTTGCTGGCTTGCGGACTTTATCGTAAACTCGCTCTACTAAAGATTCGTCTGATTCTTCGTCAACTCCATTATCGAATGCTAATTCGTTTGTAACGGTAAGCACGCCAGCTAAATCGCCTGCAACGGTATCAATTTCGCCAATATCAACATTTCCGCTAATTCCGCCGATTAACGCTTCAACAGTAATTTTCGCTGTACCTATCGTCAAAGTTACGTCATTTAACGTTTGAAAGTATACGCCATCGTCCGTTCGTACTTGCGTAGATTTCGGAACTAATTGACCTTGCGGACCAATCAACGTTACTTCGCCTTTCGCTTTTACCGAAGGCTTACGATCAACGCCGAAGTCGGACGCTGATAGCGTAATTAAATCTGACGGCATATCTTCGTTAAGAAATGCGTAACTGAGCGTTGTATCAAGTGCTATATAAGCTTGCGCTAATTCTTGCGCTGCAGGGTCGGATAAATCGTAAGAAATATCGCCTTGTCGCTTACCTATATCGTCGCCCATTGCAGCAAGCATACGCTCTAATATCGCTTGTTCTGTTTCGCTTGTAAATCGCGGTGTAATCGTCATCCAATCGCCACCTCCTCCGTTAATAATTCACCGTTTACTAGTTCGACTATCACTTCTACAAGTACGCCATCCGAGCCATATTGCGTTACAACTATGCTAGGTACAGACTCGATACGGTCATCGTAAATAATAGCCTCACGCACTAACCGCGGAATTTCTACGTCCATAAGTTGTTGCGTAAGATTATGACCGAGTAAATCGAGTATTTCTTCTCCATAGAAATCATCGTAGATTAAGTATCGATTACGTGACGTCATTAATGCTTTGCGAATATATTGCCGGATAGCTTCCTTATCATCGATAAAAGTACGGATACGTCCGTTTTCTAAATCAATTTTCCACGTTTTAGACGGCTGTATAAAATTATCGACCGATTCCGTTTGTATCTCTTCGTCGTTTACTACGTAATTAATAGGCGTCAATGCCACGTTAAATCACCGCCTTATCTAGTACATAAACTAGTTGACCGTCGTTGGTGATTGCGACAATTACACGGACACCAACCTGCAATTTAGCTACAACACTGTCTGCCATGATAATGCCTTGCTCTGGAGTATCAATCGAATCACCGTCAACTCTCACCAAGATAGGAGACACCGATTGAATAATCGCAGTTGTAATCGTAGTTGGTTGCGTTTTATCTCCACCGAACATTTGTAACAAGCGTGATGCACCACTTCCTTCTAATTGTGTCATTTCTTCGTTTCTCCTTTCTTAGTCGTAGTTTTCTTCTTCGCCGGTTTTGGTCGAGTAGTTTCATCCGAATTAATCTCGATTTCAGGCAAGTCGTAAGTCCGCGTTAATTCGAGCGACATCGTATGTTGTCCGGCGCTGTATTCATGATTGACTGATGTTACGTAATATCCTCCGTTGGTTGCCGTCATTGAGTTTATGATATAAACTGGCGTACCGACATCTACTTCGGGAACTCCGAGCACAGTGACAGACAATTGCTCAGCTACAACGGATTGCTCTTTCAGTAACGCTTGTGCTCGCTGCTTAACTTGTGATGCCTTAGCCTTTTCGTCCATCTCTTCTATTGCCTGCAATACTCCGTACTTCTTACGTTTCTCTGCGTCTTTAACAACTACAACTGTTTCTTTACCTTTCGCTCCGCCGATTACTTTAACTTGCGTTTTGGTTTCCTCAATAGAACGCGAATAAGACGCTGAGATTAAATTCTCGCCGTCCTTGAATTGGTATTTCGTTTTTGATACACCTTCCGTCAGCGTTAGTTTACCGCCTTTATTTCCGACAAAGAAACGTCTATTTGTTTGTCTGCGCGTGATAGTTAATGCCTTTAGAATCATGTCATATAGCGTTTGATTGCTGAGACGTAGGTATGGAATTACGTATCCTGTATCGGCGATGTCTCCGATTAATACTCCGAAATCAGTCGCTAGAGTACGGATGATGTCGCTCGCTTTTTTATTAATGAATAAACGAGAATCGTTTGACTTAGCGAAATAAACGTTACTATCATATGCAGTGATGTTTAACGAGCCGTCTGACGATATGTCGTATGCGAACACAATTCCTACGAAGCGAAGCACGTTATCATACCGAAACGCTATCGGATCACCTTCGTTAATCTTAAACGCACGTTTACGTCCATCTTCGGAAGCTATCATTTTTAATGTGAGTGTTCGATTGAATTTAGAAGTGTCGCCACTTAACGTTATAGTTTCGACAAACGATGTAATTCCTTGATTGTTTAAGATAACGCTGATTGTCACGGTATCACCAACTTTTGTCCAGGGTAAATTAAGTCCGGATTTTTTCCTATAACGGATTTATTTGCGTCGTAAATTTTGCGCCACTGATTACCGTCTCCGTAAACTGATTTAGCGATTTTCCAAAGTGAGTCACCTTTAACGACAGTGTGAGATTTAGGTTTAGTCTTATCACTTTTTGGACGTTCTTCTTGCTTTGCCGTTGTTGCTGGTTTCTTTTCTACTACGAGTTGCTTCGCTTTCACTGGACGATATTCAGTCAATGAAATCGAATAATAAATATCACCAGGAGCGCCCGCCTTTTCCGGCTGTAACGTAAATTCCTCAACAAAGACTGGGAGGCTAATCGGAGTACCTGAGATAATTAATCGGATGTTACGTCTATCATCACGCCATTCTTCGATTTTCTTAACCCACTCCCACGGCTGCGGAAATCCTTTATACTCGCAATAAGTTGCGTTATAATCGCGTGGAAAGAACGAAGAGAACGAAATCTTTTTAAGACCACGTTCTCCAGGTAGTGCAACTTCGCCAAGATTTGCGATAGTCACCGTGTTTAATCCGAAAGGAGACGGGTATTCAATTTCTGCAGGATTTACTGGCAATCGCAGGTAAACGTTATGACGATCTTTTAACCAAAACTCAATACGGTTCTTAATAGCCAACTTGCGTCGCCTCCCTTTCGATTAATTTCGCTAACTTATACGCAATCTTTTCGATGTCAGCTTCTTCGCGGACGGTGAACTGGTTGCCTGTGATTAAGACGCCTCCGCTCGCCCCATTTCCGCCGTTGCCTTGCGAATACTCTCGGTTTTCCTTCGCAGTCATAATGCGCTCACCTTTGTGCAGGCGCGCTGAGTAGCCATCGTACGGTACGGAATCCAGACCGCTGTAGTGCGATTTCTTGCCACCTTTTTTGCTTTTTCCTCCACCAGCTCCGATAGCGTCGCCTATGAACGATACTGTCGAGCTGATTCCGCTAGTTATCCAATCCGGCAATTTTACGGAACCTAGATAGCCGATAAAATCCTTAACATATCCGTATGCTGTCTGTACCCAACCGCCAAGCGTTTCGAACCATCCTTGAACGATTTCGAGAGCGCCTGAGAAGCTATCTAACGCATTTTTAACGCCGGTTAGGATAAACTCGACAAATGGCGCTAATACATTGTCCCATAACCATTTGATTACGGTAGATAGTGCCTCGAAAGCTATGCCTAGTGCGGTAAGAATCGGTTGTGCAATCGCCCATAAAGTCGAGAATAATTGAGCTAGGAACGAAATTGCGGGTGCAATGACGTAATTAAATACCATCATCGCAACATCTCCGATAACTTGAAGCATGTTCCAAAAGCCACTTAAATACGGCTCAATGACTGACCATGCATTCGAAATAATCGAACCAACCGTACTCCATACCGTAGAAAACGCTGTTACCAGTTGTTCGAAAATCGGAGCAAATTGCGTCACTTTTTCGGCAATATACGTTTTGACTTCCTCGAATTTCGTTTTAATCGATTCGAACGAGCCATCTCCGAAGATATTATCGAATACTCCGCCGACACCGCCTGTTTTAAACGCATTCTTCAATTCGGATACTTTCGTTTTGATTCCTTCAATAATTCCGTTTACTCTCGTTGCAATGTCCGGAGGGAATAGCGCACTCACTAATCCAGTCGCACCGCCGGATTTAAATGCGTTCCATAGCTCGCCTACTTTTGATACGATTCCATCAATAACGCCTGGGACAGAGCCCCAATTATCCGTGATACTAGAGGCGAAATCAGTAACCTTAGGTATCAGCTCGGATAATATGCCGGTTAGTTTGCTAATTACGCTGAGTATGACAGAACCAAGAGGTGCTAACGCTTTAACAACATCAACGAGGATTGACCAGACATTCCCTAAAACATCTAATAATACCGGACCATTCTGTTTGGCGTACTCAACAAATTTTTGAAAGCTTTTAGATTCCCCTAAACTTGCTGACCACTGTTTAAATTTTTGGGTCATGCCGACCAGACCGTTTTCAACACCGGATCCTAATGGTGCAAAGGCTTTGAACAAATTAAAAATGCCCGAGAATGTGTTTCCAGTAATAGTTAAAAAGTTCTTAAGACTTTTTGCTGCATACGTTTCTAGCCATGTGAAAAAGTCTTTTAATCCGCCGCCATCAATGGATTTGTTAAAGCCTTGCATTAGTTCAACAACTACATCAGAAACATTTTTAATTGTGGGTTCTAAGCCCTTTAGTATTTTCTGAGTAGTTTGTAGCCCTGCGCTAAAAGCTGTGAATACTGGCTCTTCAAATTTCTTTGTAAATCCGCCCCAAAAATCTTTGAACTTCTGCAGATCCTTTAACGCGCCTTGTTGGGCCGCACTCATGTCAGCATATAGCGAAGCCAGTTCTTTTTGGGCTGCTATTTTCTCTTTAGCAGTATCCGCCTTTGCGAGTTTTTCTTCGATTTTCTCTACTTCCTTAGATGCCTCGAATATATCGCCAAGTGACGATACTGCGACGGCTCCAAACGCTGCAGCACCGATTCCAGCGGCTGCAAACGATGCCGCCAACGCACCAACTCCAACGATAGCCGGTCCAGTTGCGGCTCCTAGACCGGCAATTCCGCTCGTCAACAGCGATGTTTTCTTCGCAACGTTAGAAATAGATGACCCCATATCGCTTATACTTTCGCTAACTTCGCGACTTACATGATTCATTTCATCCATCATTTTCGCAAGCTTGCGAAGCTGTGCGGAACCCCGATCCCGAACCTTGAATATAGCCGTCAAATTAATTGCCATACGTTATCCTCCTTTCTGGCGTTGCCGTTCTTTCTCCGCCTTTTCTTCCTCCTCGATAACGAGCAACTCAGACGCATAAATGAAGTTTTTGTGACGCCTATCTAACGAATAAATTTCATGCGGAAGCTTGTGTTTGTCTTGCCATATGCGGTGTAACAAGAGCGACTCAAGATCCGCTTTAATTAGTTTTTTGCTTCTTCGATTTCTTCCTCATCGTTAAATCCAGATAACGTTAAAATTGCGTCTTGCAACGACATGATTTCTCCTGCTAATAGCGATTTTTGAACGCACTCTCCGGCGTCTGCTGCTCCGAAATGTTTAAGTAAATCGGCGTTAGAAAAATTAGGTTCAACTGTTGCTTTAACAATAAGTAGGCGGGATACTTCTTCTTCGTTTACCTTCTGTTCCATCTTCTTGCCATTTTTCACTGGATAAGTAGCCTGATCGCGAATCTTATCGATATCTTCGCCAGTAAGTGCCTTAATCGTAAAATCCGCACCTAAACGTTTAATTTTCACCTGATCCGTAATTTCTGCCGCTGGCTTTGCTCCTAGTAATGCTTGTAATGCGTTTTGTGCCTCCATATATAAAACCTCCGTTATTTGAGTTTATTTTCGAATTAAAAAGACGCTAAGAGCCGTAGCCCTTGCGTCATAATTGCGTTAATTAAATTCGGATTTCTTCGAATCCTTCGCAAACGAATTGCAATTCCTGTTCGATAGGACTTCCGTGTTCAAAGTTGATGATTGGAATGTTCGTAAACTGTACACCTTTAACACGAATCTTCTCGGCTGCTAAGTCGTATGCTTCCGGGTCCTCTACTGCAACGATAAGTTCAGTAACATAAGCCCCTCTGCTATCATCAGAGATTTGACGAATTTTTTTCGTAAAGTTGTTGTTCATGTGATACGATTTGATAGTTCCACTATAAGATACGCTCATAGCCTTATGACCGACCGCACGGGTGCCTGAACGCTTGATTTCTTCATAGTTTACTTCGCCTGAAACCTCAACGCCGTACACGTTTGTAACCCATTCACCGTCTACAATTAACTTGCCATACGATCCGCTGGCTACTGTCGTAGAGTTCATTGCCATATTTATCTTCCTCCTGCGTCATATTTGCGTTAAAAAGACGACTACTAAACAGTAATCGTCAAGAAAATACGTTCCATGCTGTCTACTTCTGTATAGGCAACTGCGATAAATACTTTGTCACCTTCCGATTTATATCGAGTGTCCAGTGCTACTGCAGGATGCATTAAAACGTTATCCGTCTCCATCAGCTCCAGGTACGCTTTAATTGCGGCGATTAACGACGCCTGTCCATTCGGGTTATTGTCGACTTTACCGATATAGCTGTCGCGTGCTGTCGCTGGAATGTCCGTTGCTACGGCTTGTTCAGCGCGAGTAGTGCGGATTTTGCCGCGTTCTGTAGCATTTGAGTCTGTAGTTACGCCTTGCTCGATGCGGACTTTGTTGCCGTCTTTGATGATTACGAGTGAGCCGCTAGTCAACGCTGTATTTACTTGCGAGTTTTTAAGTCGTAAAGTAACGTCAGCAATCGGTAACTCAGCGTAAGTAATCGATTTGTTAATCGGTGTGCCTGCGATTAAGCCTGCAATATAAGCCGCATAATCAGCCGACTGAACTTCGGTACCGTCCGCTAAGATTACGCCAGTTACTAGGTTGACGATGTACGGGTCCTTTAAAATAACTGAACGCGCATTGCCTGCCGTAATATCCGCATCGCTCGCCTCGTCTCCACCAGCCACGTACATGAAGTGCTTGCCTTCCTCGCGACAATTCGCTACCCATGCTTTAGTAGCCGTTTGCTCTGCAGCATCGATTACAGTCGGGTATACAAAGACGTTAAAATCTTGTACCGAAAGTGCGTCACGTAAATTAGCGTATTGCTCCGTTGCTGTACCCTCGCCAAGCGCTGGCACTGCGTAAACTAAGACCTCTTTTGCGCCACCTTCTAAAATTCGCGTAATTGGCGTTGCATTTGCGTTGCCTACTAAATCAATTCCGTCTGAAACGGTTTCAATTGTATAAAATTTGCCTGCTACGGCTGCTCCGCCTGAGTACGTAAAAATCGGTACTGCTACCGTTCCGCGTGAGCCACCCGTAATGGATGCGATAGCTGCGTCACGGAAATTGATATACAGTCCAGGACGCACAGGTAAAGACGTAGCATCCCACTGACCACCATTCGCCATAATTAAATTCCTCCTTTGGTAATTGTCGCGTGAATCTCTTGCATTTTTTCATATATCGGTTGCGTATAAGCTTCGAGCATTGAAACGCTAAGAACGCCAACAACCGCGTATACTCCGTCCGTTTCCGTTTTAAAAGTCGGAGACATAGAAAAAGACTCAAACGTTATAAAGTCGTTAGAGCCTCGGAGTTTTACTTTCTTCTTGAGATGATCGCGCAAACTAGCGCTAATTAATTTCGATTTATTTAAGCAATCTACTTCGCTATTTCCGAAATAAATAACTTGATATGGTCGGCTGATTTCGTATGCTGCTTGCGTAAAATCTGAGTCGCTATCGCCTTGCCATCGTATGCCAATCGTATTAGCAACGTAATTTAGTGGTAAGTCCTGCTTATAAAAGCGAGTAACGCCTACAGTCGCCAATAAATCACTTATCGTATCGATTTCTTTGATTATGTCCGCCATAGACTACCATCCCGCCTTTTTAAGTTCGGATTGAATTTCGTCCTCAATCCATTTCGCCCATTTTTCTTTGTTTTGTTGCGCTGGCTTATCGAGGAATTTCTTCTCACCACTAACGTTCGCTCCGCCCGCATCTTCTTCGTGAATATAGTAAGCGTAGTTAAATCGCCTTGATCCGCGAGTTGCATTTGCTGTAATTTCAACACCAGCACCGTCGCCATCTGTAAATACTTCTGCTGCAATACTTCGTCGTAATGTACCGCCTAACTTCTTAGGACGCTTATCAATCGGTGCAATATCGACCGACTCGGCTTTCCAGTCGTTTTTGACGTCTGTGAGTCCGTTCTTTAATCCGCGTGCTGTAGCGTCGACTGACTTCTCAAGCGCCTTTGCGAGTATGTCTGATTCAAAATAAAATTCGCTACTCAATTCGTCACCTCACAGAAAAACGGACGTCAACGCAACTTTGCCGTTAACCATCCGCGTGTATTTAATCGATATTGGCTCGCGCTCGATATTGTGGCCGAGCTCGTTGGTGAACGAAAACTTATCGTTATAGCCAACGTCAGGCATTTTATCGAACATTAATTTCAGCGATGCCATAACTTCCTCGCCAAGCTGATTCGTGACAACCTCGAAGCGTTCCGTTGCTCGGACCGCATACTCAACTGGCTCTGCGTAATCATCAGTCGCCCAACCATCGTTATTGTCTGCGATGTATTTACGTACAGATGCCTTTTGTTTCAGTGGTACAATCGCCATTACAGCGTCACCCACTTTATGCGTCCGTTATTACTGTCGATATCCGGATTTACTTCGAAAATTAAGTCGCGAATATCGTCTGTGATTAAGTCGTCGAGTTCTTTTTTCGCCCAATCCTTAAACGTAAACGAAATGCCGTCGATACTGAATCCGGCAATGCCGCGCTGTGCCATAACGGTAGTATCGTTAAAGTTAGCGTTGAGCACGCAAGCGAATAAGTAGCAAGCTTCGTTTGGGATCGCGTAGCCTTTAAATGCTCGACGCAAGGTACGCTCACCAACGTTTAGAAACCGAATTTTTGTCGTATCATCAGACGCTAAAAAATCCTCATTATCAACCGCATGATACGTAACATAATCGGTTACTTCGACTAGATTCCATTCCATACGTTACACCTCCGTTTTATTTAGTGGAGGCTGTACGTTTAGCTGGCGCTTTGGTTGCGGGCTTTGTTCTGCTTCATCGACGTGAGTTGCGTCTGTTAATCCGTCTAATACTGCAATTTCGTCTTTATCTTCTGTTGTGTAAATGCCGTTATTAAATCGCTTTAGTTCGCCTTTGGCGTAAAAACCTAGCGACTTATAACGTGATTCGTATTTCGTCATGATTGCGCTCCTTTCGTTAATAATGCGTTAAAGGCGGTGCGAGACCGCCGATTTCGCTATTATTTTAAACCTTTAATACGAGCGTGCGCTTTCTCTTGCTTGAACTCTAGTAAAAATTCGCCTACGATTTGGCCTTCAACGTAGTCGCCTTTTGCGCCCAGGTACGTATGAGAGAAGTCGCGACCTTTTAACGGCTTGATTTCCGTACGGTTAGCGTCGATAATGAATACCTCGTCTGGGCCAACGTTAGGGTTTAGTAAGATTTCCGCTGAACCGAAGTCAGATAAGAAGTGGTCTACAACTTGACCGCGTCCGTTATCTTGGCGAGTGATATTGATTTTATCAACGTCAGCAGCAGAGATAGCACGTTTCTGTTTAGCGCCTACGATAATTTTGTAGTTACCACCAGTAGCAAATCCGCCTGCTTCGTAAATAGCCTGGAATGCGTCGCCTAACATATTAAGCGTCAATGCTGCGTTATTAGCGTCAGTTACGTTTGTCTTAACAAAGTTACGGATACCGCCAGTTTGGCGCACTTTACCGTCTTGTGATTCGTATTTCACTCCGTTGATTACTGCTTTTTCAAGTTGTAACGCAAGCTCTAATAATTTCTTTTGTTTCTCGTACTCGTATAAATCGTCGATACCGTACTCAGACGTCGCAGCAGCAGTACCAGAGATAGATACCGTTTCATCGAAAATTTGCGTTAAGTTAGATACGCGTTTACGTGATTTGTAGCGTGCTTTACGAGCATCAGCGCCTTCTACGCCTTCAACGAATTGGAATTCAACTTTAGCTCCTTCTGTTACGGCTGCCGCTGTAGTGCCAGCATACCCACGCGTTACTGTTAACACGTTCGCATTAACTGCCGTGATTAATAAAAGCTCCTCACCGATTTTCACAACGTGTTTAGGTTCAAAAATAGAACCGTCTGCCACTGTGATCGATGTCGCATCTACTGTCGCTACTGTTGCAGTCGTTTCATCTGCGTACATTTCATCTTCAAACCATTGATGCTCAACTTGAGTTACAGCGTCACCAAAGCCGACTAAGTTAATCATTGGCGTTTGGTGCGGGTTTAAAAGTAATAACTCATCTGTTACCGATTCTTTTTTACCTACGATTTGATTCTGTAAAATTGTCATTTATACATTCCTCCGAGTTTCGTGTTTTAGTTAATAGCGCTAAATTTGCGCAATATAAAAAGCCGTCAACGTTTAGTTAACGACTATTTACCAAGTTGTTTTTTAAGTTGTGCGTACGCGGCCTTATCTTTTAGCGTGCCAGACTTGTGCGCTTTCTCCCAAGCGTCCGCTAATAGTTGTTCTGCAGTCTTTTCGGATTGTCCGCCAGAACCGCCGTTTGTAGCTGCTCCGATTGGTTGCGTCTGCTTCTTCGCTACCAGGTACGGTTTATTTTCAACAAGCGTCTTAATAACGTCATCGACTCCATTGACTTTGCCATCTTCGCCGATTTCTACCGCGGATAGATCGGACAATGCCATAGCCGCGTCAATGTCGATGATGTTTGCGCTTGATGCTACCTTAATAAATTCGTTCTTAATCGCTTGTTGGCGTGTGTTGGCGCGTTCAGTTTCGAGCTGTGCCGTTAATGTCGCTAATTGATCCTCAAATTGTTTCGCTTGCTCTTGCGCCTTTTGTACATCGGATAATTCAGCTTGACGTTGTTCTTCCGCCTTCGATTCATATTCCGATAACTTCGATTTCAAATCGTCAAAGCCCTCGTATTTCTTCTCGACGCGAGCGATACGTTTTGCGATTAATTCGTCTAATTGCGATTGCGTGAATGTCTTTTCTGCGCTCTCAGGCGCTTCGACCTGCGTTTCTGCGAACGATTGTCCGTCTGGATTCGTCTCAGGCGCTTCATGTTCGCTACCTTCTGCGAAATATTGAAGATTAAGCGTCAATAATGCGTTAAATTGTGTAATCATCGTATTACCTCCGTGTTTTAAGTCCTCGTCGACTATTCCGAAAGTTTAATGCCATTTCGTAAGGCGTGTTTTTATTCGTTATACTTCGATGGATCGCGTAATGGCGTTACTAGGTGCTTGCAATTCGGATGAAATATCTCGTTACGAGGTAAATCTCCGATATACGGATAATCTCCTGGTGCATCAGCGACTAACTTAACGATTTTACCTTCGTATTTACGACAAGCATCCGTGGCTCCATGGTGACTAATACGCCCGTACAGCGATCCTTCCGAAAGCGCCTCGTTAATTGACGCCTCTTTGTGCGCTTCCATCATTTTCGTTCTGGCTAGCATGTCGGAATAATTACCGACTTTCCACCGATTGCCTCGCGCATCGATAATCGCTACATCCGTCGCCTGGACGATACGCTGACGTATTTCCCTTGATATATCTTGTGTTGCGTTAATTCCACGTGTAAGTTTATAGCGCATAGCTTCCGCAGTGGCTTTACGAATAGCTAGTTTCGCTTGCCTCTCGATATTCTGAGTAACTGCGAGCAGATCGGCTTGTGTATCGGCTATTGCTGCGTCGATTAATCGTTTGTTAGCTGTATTAAATTTGACTATTTTAATCGCAGATTCATACGTACTTGCCAAGCCTAACGTATACAGAGTCGAGGCAATACCGTTCGTTGCCGCATCAGTCATCGCGACGGACGCCCATTCATCGCCATATTTTGTCATGTCGGATAATATGTTACGAATTACTTTTTCGACAGCGATAATCTGCGCTCGCTCAAAGTCCGTTAGGAATAACGCATTAAGTTCTCGCTGCACATCTTTCAACGCTTGCTCATAGGCTTTGACTAGACGTTTAACGTCGTAATCGTAATTCGGTTGAGGTACTTCTAACATTAAACGTCAGCCTCCTCCGCCGATACCTCCGTTTTATCATTAAATATCGATGAATTTACAGTACCTACTTCGCGTTCTGTATCACCGTCAATCCGCGTCAGAATTTCGGCAGCTTGAATATCATCTACTCCGTCCATGCGTTTAATTGCTGTAGCAACGTCAATAGTAGGTTTGTTACCTGTACGAATCGCCATGATTTCTGCTTGCTCTTTTTCTGAGCGAGGTAATCCGTCTTGCCAGTGGATCACCGGATATACAGCCTCGAAATCAGCGTCTCCGTGAGCGATATCAAGTAATTGACAGTTATATAGCGCATCGCGCAAAGCTCGGTCGTAATGCGTTCGAATCCTCGCAACTTTCGATAATATCGGAAGGAATCTCGCTCTAATCGCGGCTACGTCTGTGTGTGACGTGCCTGTACCGCCTGCGTTTTGGTCGCCTAGTACAGTTCCGAATAGCCATTGCGGAGTTTCTGCGATTTGGAATGCGAAGCCGATTAGCGTTTCTAGCTCTTTAAATGCGCCGGTAATCTCGCTATCCCAAGTCATGTAACCAGGCGTTGCGTCGTCCTTAGTTATCTCGATGTAAGTGCCTGCTAGGCGAGCGCTACTACCTCCAACTTTCGGTCCATATGCAGTAGGATCAACGTGTTTCCATAAAACGTAATCAATCTGTGCAAGGCGGTCATTAATTGCGATTAAATTAGTCTCAAGCGCTTCTAACGTTCCTTTTCCTTCCCATTGATCGTCGGTCGATTTATATGGAATATGATGAACGAGTAAATACGGAACACCTGTCGGAATAATTTCGCTTTCTCCAACCTTTTCAGCGATGTTAAATACTTGTACAGGGTAGCCGTAGCTAGAGTCGACTCCACCTTCATATTGCGTTAATTTATAGCGCTCGTTGATGATGTAGCCTGGTAAATGGTGCTCAACGTTTAGGTAAGGCGTTTCATCGTTTCGTGAAACTACCCATTCGACACTTGCGATGACTACCGACTTAAATTGTTTTATGTTACCGTCGCTTGTTATTGGAAATACGCAGTCTGCAGCAACGTGTTCGATAATAGGCTCCATCTCCGCATCTTCTGAAATTGGTAAGCCTCGCGACGTTAAAGCGCTGTAGTCTTGACGATAGCCCCAACGTTCTTTAATCCATGAATCGCCTCGGTACCCGTTAGCGAGCGCAGATTCGTGAATCAACTTTACTAAGTCGTTTTCTTCGACGTAAGAGTTTATCGCACTTTGTTGCGGCGTATCATCGGCAACTCCGGAGTCGAACACGGGTGACTCACCAACAAGTAAGTCGCTTGGTTTCGTACAAATTATGTCCGCCAAATTCACTGCGATATATAACTTCTGTAGTTGTGCTGCGTGTGGTGTGTCTTTTAGTAACGCTGTAGCACGTTCGTAAACTTCTGCCTGCTTACCGTCATACAACTTTTTCATACGTCGATATTTCGAAATACGCTCAATTGCGTTTGCTGGCGGAAATTGTTCGCCTGGCTTAAATGCGTCATATGTGTAAGTGACGGATCCTGTTTCGTTTAACTCTGCGTCGGATTTGCGTCCGATTTTACTCAAAATTCCCACTCGTTATCACCTCGTTTCAATCATCGTCCTTTAATAATTCGTCTAGTTCGCCTAATTCTCGCTCTAAATCAGCGTCTGTACGAGCGCCTTCGCCTGAATCTTGCTCAATAACCGTTTTATCTGTTAATAAGCCGTGACGGCGTAGATATAAGTCAATTGCTTTTACACTCGGCTGTGCTCCATCGATTAATTTAAGTAACTGTCCGTAGACTAGTGCGCGTTTATCAGCAAGAAAATCGTCAGCGATCAAGTTTTTATAATCGATAAAGTTGCGATTCTTAGTGCGCCACTCCCAAATCGTCTTATAAGTAACGCCAACTTCTTCCGCAATTTGCTGATATTCGAGTTTAGTTCCGTCTTTATTGTCTTTCAGCTCGTTTTCTACGATTAAGTACGCAGCTTTGCGTTGCTGTGCTGTTATTTTAGCTTCTAGCGCTTTTTGTCGAGTTGATTTCGCCATGATATCGTTCTCCTTTCCGTCTATAAATACGCTGGTTTAGCCACAATACGCGCCATCGGTCGTGATATGTTATCTACAGCCATTTGACAGGCGTCCAACGCGTCGTCATGATCTCCAAACGGGTATTGCGCCATTTGGTCGATTAGTATTACGTGTCTATCGTTTAATACTAGTGTTTTATTGTGTAACATCGGCTCCATCGATTCGATACGCTGCTCTTTCGATGATTTGTGACTCTTAATGTCGTTAATGGAGCAGTAGTTCAAGCCGAGTCGTCGAGCTTTTTCTTGTAGTTGACGATAAAATTCGTGATAAGCGTTGATAGTCTCTACGTTAAATACTTTGATGTACCACTGCGTTATCTTATCGATGACAACTTCTAAAAACTTATGCGCCGGTTCCTTCGTCGAGTATTCATCGAGTACGAAAATGTGACCTGTTTTCTCGTATCTACCAATAACGACTATAGAGTTATAGTCCGAGCGCTTTGTCTTACCCATCGATATGTCCCACGCACCAACGATTAATAGTTCGCGTACGTCTATTTTCATTCCTTCGTAATTAACGTAAGTAAATCCGTTTTCGTATGAATAGTGGTACTTCGCATAATTCTCCGGGAAGAAGAATTGCTCGTCCTCACTGAACGCTAGATTTCGGAACTCAGAGTTGTATGCGCGCGTTCCCATATTAACCTTTTCGTGCATTAACGCTCGATACGTCCAACGCCACGGCCACGCTAACTCTATACCTTCCTCTAACGCTTCTTTATTCGCCTTATAAAACGCATTAGGCTCAACCATATCATCAGAACGTGCGTATATTTCGCAATATTGCTCCCACAACTTCGGATTGACTGGTTCGGATATTACAGCGCCATGAAACGAGGATTTGAAGTCCTTACGTTTCAGTACGTGATTTAAAAGTCCGGTCGCACTAACCATTGTGCCGACTAATACGATGGCCGTCGCTTTACTACCTATCGGAATTACAACGGAGTTCATCCAGTGTATTAGCTTCTCGCGAGCTTCCTTTGTTCCTTCGTTGTTTTGAGATGACGGATCATCGACAATAACCAGGTCAGGACGTACAGCACCGTGTCGCTTACCGCGGAGCTGTTTACCGGAAGAACTCGCCTCAACAAGCGTATTTGACGATGTGATAAACGATTCCTCGTTATCCTTTTCGTTTTGCTGATTACGCACATCGAGTAACGGTCCGAAGTCCTCTCGCAATAATGCGTTAAATTTGAGTTGCTTATTCGACCACCCAACGAGCTTTTTCGATAACGAATCCGTTTCAGAAATGATAAGAACGTATTTGCGTCGCCTAAATACGATTTGATGTAACGGAAACGCATTCGAGAACATACCGGATTTCGAGTGACCACGTGCTGCAGCGATAGCCAAACGAGCATTGCGTTCTACCTCGTTCACGTGGTCGCACAATTCGAAGAACTCACGATGTATTGGCGCAATATCGTCTAGTCCGTCATGAGGCGTGCCATCTTCGGAATGTCGTATGATATTATCTTCATTCTCCGGATTGCCACCGTCGCTAAGATACGCATATGTGAAATAAGCGATGTCTGTTTCCGCTTGGTGAACGCGTTTTAACTTCGTTAATTCTGCTTTATATGACCGTAGTTGTTCGATATGATAATCAGCGCCTTTACCAGCTTTGATTACTGTAGCTAATTTGCGAAGTGTTTCCGTTACTAACTCGATACGCTTTCCGCGTGCTTCTCTATCGAGCCAGGTACCGTTGATATACGCCAATACAATCGTCTCCTTTCGTTAGAATTTTTTATGTATTATTTTTGCGTTGACTTTGCGTTAATTATCGTATAAACTGAATGTAACACAATCGAATGGCGGTACTTTCCGCTAGAGGAGCGATATTATGAACGAAGTACAACCGATTAAAAATAAACGCGATATTGAACGTATGAAACAGTCTTTACACGGTCGCGATCTGCTACTATTTATACTCGGTATTAACACGAACCTTCGCATTAGCGACTTGCTTCGTTTGACTCGCGAGGACATCGTAAATAACACGATTGTTCTCGTTGAGAGTAAGACCGGAAAGACTAAGCGTATACACCTGGGAGATAATACGATAGCGCAGATTACGCCACTACTACCGGACACTGGAACGTTATTCCCTTCGCGTAAAGGCGGTAAGCCGATATCTCGCCAACAAGCATGGAGAACTCTGAACGTAGCAGCCGAGAGAGCCGGACTTAATATCGAGTTTGGTACGCATAGTCTCCGAAAAACATTCGCATACCACGCTTACAAACATGGCGTTGATTTAGCGTTATTGATGCGCATACTAAACCACTCAAGTCAACGTGAGACACTTCGCTATATCGGAATTGAAACGGAAGATATCACAAACGTATATGACAGCGTTCAACTTTAACGGACTTTCCTTCGGGATTGTCCGTTTCTTTTTGCGTTGATTTAGCGTCGTATTAGGCGTTTTAGCGTTTAGCCTAACGAGAATACTTCCGATTGACTAAATCGTCTCACAGGCTGTAAAATGACGATAAAACGATGTGATTACGATTAATACGCCCCAAGTTCGAAAAATTGTGAGCTAATTCCGAAAGCCAGATTCTCGATATACGAGATAGGCGCTTGGGGGATTTGCAAACGAATGAATATCGTTGAATACGAAATGTTACAGAGTCATCTTTTGTAACATTCAAAAACGCTAACAAACGTTGATATGAAAGCGTTTAGTTGTATGTAACGCATCGAACGTTTATACATACTTTTATACATCGTTGATACGACGCTGTTTATTGCTGATCGCAGCGCCTAATCGTTGTATATAATACTGCATAAAATTACGCTAGACCCCGTGAGTTTCAGACGCCTGTCTCCGACAAGACGTTCTGCCCGATGTATCTGCGGTATAACTACGCCACCTATACCACTAACCCTCACTACATAACGCCCTATAACGGACTATACGCGCAATACATACCGTATCTCTTCCTATTATATAGGCGTTTGATACAGCGATAGGTAATGCGCTACATCTTAATACGCTTTATCTTCGTTACTAATACCACCGCTATAACTCCCGCTAATACCTCGGTAATAAGAGCGTATACTACCGTCAATATCAGACCTGTAGCGTATGATGCGATAAGGAGCGCAATGAATATCGCTATGAATCCGATTACTATCGAAACTGTTGTCGTAATATATCCGTCATCAATACGGCTGAGTAGCCGGATAACTCCGTTCCTTGTGTGGTCCATATCGATTCTCCTTTAACGTAATGATATTAAACGTTATATAATTATGTTGAAATGAATATAGGCGGAGGCTTCAGCCGACGCAGGGAACATGTTCTTAGTTCCCGAATATCTTTAAAGAGTAAAAGATAACGGGCCTTGCCCTATGTGCCGGCAAGCCGTCCCATGATTATCAATAATGCTATACCTTATAATCGCTA
Source organism: Lysinibacillus sp. TE18511 (assembly GCF_054062295.1). Lineage (NCBI taxonomy): Bacteria > Bacillati > Bacillota > Bacilli > Caryophanales > Bacillaceae > Lysinibacillus > Lysinibacillus sp. TE18511. The sequence continues at coordinate 43,947 of NZ_JBSSFD010000025.1, read as the reverse complement.
TATACTTTCTGACGTTATTAACGCGGACTCTATAAGATAAAGAGGTCGTAGACGCCTCAAATCGACTTGACGCTTACTCTCCGTAGTGTTTGTCGCCATTTCTAACTATGCAATATTCGTGCCAATATACGCTCTAACTATGCAATATTCGTGCCACTCTGAAATCAGTATGGTAAATCATCGATATCAATTCCCGGCAATTCTCCGTTCTGTTCGTAGTTTCTGCGTAATTGAGCGAAGTCCTCTCGCACACTTTCCGTATACTCATCATACTCGTTCTTCTTGCGGAACATCACGTCTGGATTAATTCGGTATAGCTGATTTCCGTATGATTCAACGGACATAATAAAGCCGTATCTGCGCAACTCTCTCATAGCCTCGTTTATTGTATTACGACTAACGTTAACCATCTCGGCAAACTTGCGGTGTGATAAGTGTTGTATTTTACTTGCGTCAATCTCGTTAGGATTCTCGCTTAAGTAGTAATGAGCGTAATTAAAAAACGGCAGCATCTTATATAAGACGCCAGCCGATTGTATCGTTAGATTCGTAATATCCGTGCGTGTTTTCGTTTGATACAGTTTAGTAAACGCTGCACCTTTCACAACGTTGCCCATCGAATGGTATCGATCATTAACGCCATAAACGAATGAGCGTCCTACTTTTTCGCGGAATAAAATGCCATGAGTGACGAGCGAAGCAAGTATCGTCTGAGTTTGACGTAGCTTTCTTCCGATTGCTTTAGCGACTAATTGCGCTGTCATACGATCAGTTCCATAATATAAATGACCATCCGTGTGCATACGCATATACGGAATTAGCTTCATCATTGTGCCGAGTTCTTCTACGCTAAGAATGTCGTTTAGCTCTGCGATTGGTTCGTGATAACAGTTAACGTAGTATCTATTTGGGCCAACCGATAATTCTCGACGCTTTTTATCTTCTCGCCATTCTTCCAACTGTTCGTGCGTCTGTATCGATACCTCATCGGAATAACCGTAAACAACTTCACGGCCATGCTCGTCAATGTAGCGCTGAATTGCTGTATTCATTTGCGACTACCTCCGATACCTTTAGCACGTACCTCACTTCGTAATCGAGTAATTATGGTATGCATATGGTACGCAAGAAACGCGTAACTAGCGTAAATGCGGTCGTCACTATTTGAATACATGAAAGCCATTTTACGGGCCAACCCTTCTACTTTTTCCGGTTTTAATCGTGAGATAGCTTGTAAATCAACGTTTTTACGAGCGAACTCTCTCATCGGCTCGTAGACGTCCTTACCGTCCCATTTAGTAGTATAAGCGTCGACTAATTTACGTGTTGTGTTGCAGAATAAGCCTACATCGTTAGTACTATCTTTCGTTATGCTAACAACGTGTTCTACCTTGCAATGCGTACAATAAACGATTTTCTCCATACGAAAACCTCCGATTTGAATTTAGATTTAAAACGGCTCGGCGTGCGGCATTCGCGTTAGCTACTCGACCGTCACATGCGTTTACCGAGCGAATAAAAAGACACGCCTTTCACGTCGAAATTGCGTGAGTTTGCGTGCCTAAAAGAGGCTTAAACTTCCCTTCATAATATATAGATAACTAAAGCTATAAAAAGCATTATTTTATTCGATTTTATGGCGAATAATTTCGCCTGTAGCTATTTTTACTGTAAATTGCCCGTCTAATTCTCCGCGTAAGAACTTTCTATAGTGTAGTCGGCGTTCCTTATTTCGAGATATCGCGACTTCGTCGATATAGCGATTCTCTCGATCATCTCGTTTACGACGTTTCGGGTATGAATAATCCTTACCATCTGTCGCTACATTATCTGCACACCATAACGGAACTTCTTTCATACCTCGTCCATCATTCTTGCGGTGTATGCCGTGTTTTCTGCGGGCTAATTGTGTATCCGAATAGAACGGGTATTCAGTATTAGTCATTTTATCCGGGTGACTGTCGGTCATTTCTTCATAAAGCAGCAAGAACGCAATTTCATCTAGTTGAGCGTCGTCGTAATAGCACACGTTTAGTAACGTCTGTACTGCGTCGTTTCGTTCGTCTCTATCAGCCACATCGTACGTATGCCCATCGAATGTAAAAGGCGTATCATGTTTAATCGCGTTTCGTAAAATAGGTAAGTATTCTGAAATTAAGCGCATAAATTTTCCTCCATTTCGTTTTCGTCTGCAAAATCTTTTAACGTCAATTCTCCGTCCATCCACGCCCACATTTCGTATACATCATCGATTGATTCTGTACCTCTTTCGATTAAATCTCCTACATTTTGTCGCGCAATCCCCATAATCTCCGCCACTTTCGCTTGCTTACATCCGTCATAGTAATGCAGAAGAATAGCCTCCGTCTGCCTTTTCGTTAACTTCGCTAAGGCTAGAGCGCGCTCGAAGTCGATTAGCGTGTCACTGGCGTCTAAATCGCCGACATAACGGCGTTCCTTTAGTGTGTGTAAGTTCGATAATATTGCTTTTGCGGTCGATTTGCGTGCTTGCGTACGATTAGTGCTTTTCATTTTTACCCATTCCTTTCATTTCCGTTATTTTTACGTTAAATTAATTGACTTGCGTCGGACTTACGTTATATAATCATGGTAACTATTACTAAAGATACGGAGGGAAAACTCCCATGCGAATATACGATGTTAAAGACATAATGGCGCAAATTGATGCGTTAGTTATGCGTCAAGAAAAATTTATTGTCCGTTTATATATGAAGAAGTACCGTAAAGACGATGATTTACGTATTTATAACGGTGTTTACATCCTTACTAAAGACGGAGCACAAGATTACTTAATCTCTGAGAACGCACAGGCCGGCGTTTCATATGCTCAAGCTCAAGATATATACATTCAACTCCTAATGGTTTACGAAGAAAGCACGTTTGCCACTATCGAAGAAGAAATTGTTAAAGAAGATATCAACTCGCCTATCGAGATAACGAATACAGTTATCAAGACGAAAGTAACTAGATATTTCACATACGACGAAGTTTTACCGCTAATTGACGCTACTGCACAGGCCTATTGCGATAATGACGGTAAACAATTCGTAGTCGGCATCGAAGCTATTACCGGACACTACCCGATGCATACTTTCGCTGATCCAGGCGGAGCTGACGCATATGTTGCGGAACTAGATAAAGCGCTAATCGATAAATTTGGTACGCCTGTTGTTGACGAAGAAGTAACGGACATGCTTGCTGGATTCGATTTCGTAGCGTCTAAAGGCGTTCCAACAATCGTCGTAGGTCGTAGAAATCGACTTTACTTACAGGGCGGCGTAGAAAAATCTATAGGTATCCGCCCTAAATCGCGCATATTAATCGGCTACAATAAGAAGGATGAAGCGTTCGCTATTGCGCTCCCAGAAGCGTTAAGAGGACGTCGAGATGCACAGGCTGCCGGATATTTCGTAAGTGCTAAGAAAGATATTACGTGTGCAAAACTGTTCCAAGCGCAAAGATTTAACGAACACTTCGTTTATGACGATACTGATAAAGACGACCGCACATACTATATGGACAAAACGTCTAGTGATAGCGCTGTAGCGATATTCCGACGTTATTAACGAAGCTATTCCGCCAATTCCATTTAGATAAATACGAAGGAAAGACGTTTTACGCTGATACTGCGTCACTTAGCGGTAATGTCGTTATTTTTAGGCAGTAGGCAATCGCTTGCTGCTTTTTTCGTTATAAGTACGTTAATAAGCGTTCTCCTATCGCTGTAATTACGTTTGTTGTCAGCCCGTTGCCTGCGAACTTGTACAGGCGACTGTCGCTGAATTGCGTTGAAAGAACGTCAATAACGTCCTCTGGAACGGATTGTAGGCGAAGGCATTCGCGAGGTGTGATCTTACGGATTCGATATTTCGGATATTCTCCTACTGCTACGCCATGACGATCTTGTGTCGTAATTGTGTGAGCTTCTGCATCGTTCTCTTTGAATCGTGGACCGTTCTGACGCTTTTCTTCGCGGAATGGCGTCAAGCATGGAAGGACCTCCTCTGCGATTTTAGGTTCTCGATGCCCTCCGCCCATAGTCGTTAATGTCGGGCCTTGCCCTGTCGGGCTATAGACCCTCTTAATAGCATCGTGACCTTTTAAGTCGATGTGTCCGAGCATATTTGGTTCCCGCACATTTCCCGCTGGGTAGTTTTCCTCTAACTGCGCAACTAACTTCGCCGTCTTATCTTCCGCTAAATAATATTTCTCATCTACGCTATCCTCTAAGAAATCGCGCAATCGCGTTCTCACTTCCGTCTGTTCCGGCCAATCGAAATTAAACGTTCGTGCGCCTTCTTCTTGGTAGCGTCGCTTTGCTTTCGGTAACATTGTCGTTCCTTTTGCGTCATTCCACGGAGTAGATTCGATTAAATCATCACGTAGCGCAATTAAGTAAATCCTTTCTCGATTCTGCGCCACATCGAAATATTTCGAATTTAAAACGGTAAAGTCTACCGTATATCCGATTTGGTTTATCAATTGGATAATCGACTTTAGCGTATTTCCAGCGTCATGATTTACGAGGCCTTTCACGTTCTCCATAAACAACGCTTTAGGGCGCTTTGCTTTCGCAATTCGAATCGCTTGATACGTTAATACGCCACGATCATCTTCGGGAACTGCTACGCTACCACACGAAGGGCATTCCGTCATTAAATGCTCGTAAGCTGCAATTTCTGGCACGAATACCGTGTCGCACGACGTACAAATGAAGTTAGCGCCTTTACGTTTGCCGGCCACGGAATAGCTCTGGCACGGCGGGGTAAAGCAGAATACGTCAAAGTCTGGTAGCTCGTCCGTAATAGCCTCGCAGATGTCTCCATGTACGGGAATTTCCGGATGCAACAGTTTGTGAGCGTCCTGTGCGTATTGGCGTCGCTTTTCCGTTGGATCGTATTCCCATGCGATAACGCCTTCGCCGCCTAGCGGTTTAAGTCCGAGTGTCATGCCGCCAATGCCTGCGAACGCTGATGCGTAAGTAAATTTCGTCATATAATCGCTCCTTTTCGTCTAATTAACGTCAAAACTAGCCTATCTCAACGGACAGTTCCGAAGGATAGGCTTTTTGTATTCGATTTAATTGCGTCATTTCTGCGTTATTCTTTCGATGGCATATCGTAAATATCGCTCTGCTTTACGTAAATCCTCTAACGGAGTATCGTGTTTATGAGGCGCTCTAGCGATGTACTTTAGCACGTTTCCGATGTTGTACGCTACAAATCCATCGTCATAGCCTTGCGTAATCTCCTCGATAATCTCAATCGTTTCGAATCGTCCTTGCGTGTAGTGATTCGGATGATTTACGGCGTCTGATTCAGCTCTACACGCCTCGTAAACGGTGTCTAATAAGTTAGGCGCATCCTCCTCGCCAGCTTTGCGGTGGATTTCGAACTCCTCGTCAAATACTAAGAATCCTTCTTCGCCAGTCTCTTCGTCAGTTTCAACGGTATAAACCTCGCCTTCTAACGCTTCTTTGACCTCGAAAATATCACCATTTTTATAACGAATGTCATCCGCATTAGTAATTCGAATCAAATCGCCCTTCTGCGCTTTTGCCATATATCATCGTTCCTTTCCGTTTTTTAATATCGTTACTGTAACCGTTTGTTTTCCTAACCGATAAGCTTCGTTCTCTGACGCTACTAAGATGTCTATTCGATTATTTTTTATAGCGGACCCAACGTCCCCAGCAATAGCCTTAAACGTTGTGCCATCCGCATATTCTACGCGAACTATCGAGCCTAGCGAAATCACTCGTGGATCAACCGCAATAACTCGTAGTCCATTTGCGTAGATAGTGCGTGTCACATCGATGCCAGTCGCAGTAATGCCGGAGCAGCCATCGCAATCAGGACCGTAATAGGTGGCTAACATCGTTAATTGCGTTAAGTTAGCGTCGTTACTATGACTAATCTGCTTCTGCGCTCCCAACCGTTTAGCCTCCACCAGTCTTTTAGCTTCGATTCGTTGTCGCTCAGCTTCCGCCTTTCTACGAGCTTCCTCCGCCACTTTTGCGTCATATAGTCTATGCGCTTCTTCTAACGCTTGCTGACGTTTGGCTTTGCGCTCATCCTCGGCTTGTTGACGTTGCTTATCAATGACTTGCGTGTATATTGCGTCGAATCCGTTATTGTACGGAACTATTTCGTAGTACCTTTCGGTGGGAGACTCCGATAAATATTCGTGGTCTGACGGTTTATATGCGAATATGAATAACGTTATTGCTAGTAGGATTGCGGATAGCGTCCGCTTGATTCGTTTCAAGCCGTTGCCTCCGATACTAATTTCTCAACGCTAATCGGGAATAACGGTTCAATTAGCTCCAATATCGCCTTTGCATACATTTGTATTTCGACTTGTGAATCGTGTGCTAGGCGTTGATTTAAGAAGTGGCAGACGCTTTGTAACGATGCGGTCCAGTAATATTTAACGTACATTCCGTAGGCTGGCAAGAATAGGCGAGCTTGCTCTGCGCAGATTCCATCGGCTAATGCCGCCTCATACATTTTTATACCGTACTCTACGTAATCCATTAAAGCTGTAGTAGCAGCATCGCCTCTGTGATATGGGATAGGTCCGCCACTGCCTTGTTTCGAATTTTCCGGAGCGCTACGCCATTCATGCGGTTGTGGAATATAAAACGACGGCTCCTCTGTTACATATCGTCGACTAGATTCGTTCCAGGCGTCCATATTATCGCCAGTAGCTTCTAGCATTGACGAGCCTACGACATATTTAAAGTGCTGTCGAGCTACCATCAGAGGCGCATTGAATTCAAACTGCGCTATACAGTGGCGAAACGGGCTTGTATGTGATTCTCGTGCTAAGAAGTCTATTAACCTACGATCAGCATCCGATAGTGTGTCTGACTTTTTTGCGTATGAGACCCTTGCGGCATTAGCTACTGTCAAATCAGTACCCATCACATCATGAATCATGACATATCCTTTATCATCTAAAACATCTAACTTGCGTTGAATTTGCGTCATTTAGTTTCCTCCTCAATTACGTTTAGGTTAGCGAATTCTCCGTGAAGCTTGACTGCAGCAGCATTGTAAGCTTTTGCAGCGTCATGTTTATTATCGAAGTATCCGAGAAAGATGTTTCGGTAATCTTTCTTTATTTCTGCACGCCATTTATTACGTCTAGTCTCAAATCTAACTCCCTTATATCCGGATTTATTGTTTTGGCGCAACCCTATGTTCATAGCATTTTGCTGTTTAGTACTTATACGTAAATTACATTTCCTATTATCAGCCTTGTTTCCGTTGATGTGATCGACTTGCTCTCCGTCCGCGGCTCCGGCTATTTCGCGATGCATATAAATCTTCTTGTATTTGCGATTACCTAAATGAATCCCAATAACCGCGTAGCCATTACCGTTTGCAGACCACTTCCGTTCCATCAATCGAACATAATCGTCATCGTCCACTAATACAGTTGTTCCGTCACTTATAACTATTTCTTTACTCATACGCCACTACTCCCGAATCCATTTTCGCCACGTTCACTTTCGCCAATCTCTGTAATCTCAACCGCCACTGTCTGCGGAATTGGTTGAACGACTAGTTGAGCGATTTTGTCTCGATTTCGGATTAAGTACGAACCTGGCGGATAGCTAGTATCATCACAAGTTGTACCGTCAACATACTTAATACATTCGTCATTCACTCCATTTCCGAGCGATATATTATCAATGATAATTCCGATATCCCCACGGTAGGTCTCGTCGATAGTTCCGAGCTGTACGCGTAATTTCGTTTTAGAAGTAATCCCCGATCGTGGTCGTACTTGCGCTTCGTAACCTGGCGGTAATTGTATGGCTAAATTCGTTTTAACGACTGCCGTCTCGCCTGGCGCAATAACAATATACTCTGCTGCGTATAAATCCAGTCCGCTATCAGACGGATTATTTTTCGTAGGCAATACCGCATTTTCGCTAAGTCGTTTAAATCCGATTTCTAACGGCATGTTGTTTGCCACCTTTTCTAAAGCTTGCGCTTGTTGTCCGTTCATTTATGAATCGCCTCCAATAGTTCCTCCGCATATTTTGCTGTTAAGTATACTGAAGATTGCTCTCCGTTAATGCTCACGATTTCAAACGTAGCGCCTATCAAACATTTAGCGTGCAATTTCGAAAAGCTTCGGTGAAGGTTCCCGTAATCAACGCTAAAGCCGATAATTTTAGGCGCAGATACTTCCTCTTTTGGAACGTACTCAATTCCGTCGATAATTACCTTCTTCGCCATCTTACCACCCCTAATTCGCATCAAATGCGTCTGATAGTCCGAATGCTAACAATGTAAAGGCGAGGATTAGTCCGCCTAAGCCTAATATAGTCGCCATTTACTCATCCTCCTCGATTTCCTCGTCTACTTCCGTCATAAATCCGATAGCGTGCGTACTCACTGGCTGCGTCAATAACGGATTAACGCTTACTTGGATTTCCATTTCACTTGCTACGCCTAGCGTGTTGATGAACGCTTGAATGTCCGTAGCTGCTTGCGGAAGTTCTGACGAGTCATTTACGTTTAAGCCGATTACATATCGTTTCATTTGCGTAGCCTCCTTAGTATTTAACGTTCCCTCGCGCCTCTAACTCGGCAAACTCAACAGGCATTTCGTAACTGCGTACAATATCTTCGACAATTTCTACGACAGGATCACGTTGAGTTTGCGTTAGATTAATATGGTCGAAATGTTCGTGTGCCTCGCGCTCATATAATCCGCTAAGTAGCTTATACAACCCGTTTGTCTGCGGACTTCGTAGCGCCTCGTTATCCGTCTGTGCAAAGTTTCCGATAAATACAATTTTCGTATTTTCTGCCGGACGTGTGCCGACAGCTGCGGTCGAGAATAAATCGAGGTTTTGGCTTTCATCTATCATAACGAACGTATGATTAAGCGTGCGTCCTCGAATCGTCTGAATCGTGTCAAAGAAAATACGCTGACGGTCTCCGCCTTCCGATCCATGCATTCGCATGATTTCCGATGGACTTTGCGATAGTACGTCTAGATTATCGATGAAAGGCGCAATAAACGGAAAGTTCTTCTCGTCGAGTGTGCCCGGCAAGAATCCGAGGTCTTTTCCGACTTGCTCCTGTAAGCGCGTATAAATTAATTTACGATGCTTACGTGACTCAATTACGTTATCTAATCCGACTGCCTCGACCACTAGCGTCTTACCGCAGCCAGCCGGTCCAGTTACGAATAAGAACGGCTTATCGTTTGCTGCTGCTTGCAATAATCGCTTTTGCTCCAAGTTGCGAGCGCTTAATCCGAAATATGCCATATTCTCCGCCTCCTTCAGTCTCCCATTACGTAGTTAAACTCGAAGCCTTTCCGTTCCTCCAAATAACGTTGCAGATTGCGGTGCAGTATCTTATAGCCTGTCGGAATCACAACGTAATGATCGTTCTCTAAGTCGATAATGTCTCCGTAATAGTCTTTCGGAGCTGATTCCGTTGGCTTTCCGTTTTGGATATTACGCCAAGTCTCACGGCCATAGCCCGTTTGCATTGCGTGAGTTATATCGGGATGCTCGATGTCATGGCTCATTTGCGTTCGCCTACCGTCACTTTAATCTTAGTGTTTCTCCCTATATTCGAACCGGCTATCAGTAGTAAAACAGCCCATACTCCGCTGACTACGTTATCTGTAGTCGCAAACTCGTGTAATTCGATTATGAACAGTACAAATAGCCCGAACGTGATAATACTCTCGAATACTTTTAATGTTTTCTCCACCGTATCAACCTCCGTTTATAGTAAAATGGCGCCAAGCCCTAAAAGCATATTAAGGCTCGGCAATTGATCAAACTTAATTGACATTAGCGAAATCGCCATGTAACTCTTTCGCAGCACCTACATATGCTCGGTGAGCGTCCTCTGCGGTATCAAACCGACCTAAATAATGACGTACCCCAGTAGCCTTGATTTCTGCTTTCCATTTTTGGCGTACTTTATCGTAGCAAACACCTTTGTACCCGCTCGTATTGTTTCGTTGCTTACTTCTATTACTTGCGTTCTCACTGGCTGTACAGATTCGTAAATTGCTTTTTCTATTGTCTAACTTATTGCCGTTGATGTGGTCGATGTGTAGTTTAGAGTCGACACCACCAAGTATTAAGCGGTGCATACGTGGAGCTGACTGCTTTCGTCCGTCTCTCCAAATATTTGTCCTAGCATAGCCTGAATCATCGACGTGCCAATGTTGATGTGACACTAACGCAAAATCTTCTTCATCTATTAAACATACAAGTCCGCATTTTAACGTCAATTCTACTACTTCAACGGACATGATCCACCAACGCATTCACCGCTGTAATCTGTTGTATCTTCTTCCTCTGCGGTAATCTCACCGCTAATTAATTCCCAAGGCTTTGCTGTTAATTCCGCAACCATAGCGTCATAAGTCGCTTTATCAATCGCTTCATACGGCATTTGCGGATATGTGCCAGTTGCATACGGTAGTAATGACGTAGATTTGATTACGCCTTTATATCTATCAAGCAAGTCAGTAATTTCGTTAATAACGGCTTGCTCCTCGTCTTTGTCGGCTTCAACTGCTGGATTACCGAACTTATCGAGGCGTTGCGTTCCATCCGCCATGATGACTGGCTTTTCTTGCGCTTTATGGAACGATAACGTCGCACTCACGGCATTATCTGACCAATAAGTCGCTAACAACGCTTGTAACGCTGCTTGCTCACGTAAAGGAACATCGCCTGCAGATTGGAAATTAGCGTTACCAGCCGTTGGCGCTTTCGTTGGAAACTCGACTACTAACGTAGAATGATCGTAGTTAGGTGTACCGTCTGCTTGATAGCCAACGATTGCAGATTCGATATTGTAACCGCATTGCTTTAACGTTGGAATTAACGGTGCTGACGAAGCCATACGAATACGGCGAATCATGTACGGCGCCCAATGATAATGCATACCTGGCGACGCTCCCATTAATAACGAAACAGTTCCAGAAGGCTTTACCGTAGTTAACTTGATTGACGGATTAGCGTCTAAATCGATAGCTTGTTGAATGTTTGCGTCTGATACTGCTTTGTATAGCGTATCGAGGAATTGCGTTACTTTAGCGTTATAAATTGCGTTCCCTTCTGCGTCGAATCCTTCGATTGCTTTAGCGTCGTATTTAAGAAGTACCCAATCTGTAATGCCCGTGATACCTACGCCTAGTCGACGATGACGATATACAACTTCACGCGTTGCCTCCCATTCGTAATGACGGAATGTTATGCGATAAGCGTAGCGAGTTGCTAAATACGCAGCTTCTTCGTAAAGTGTTTCCGATTCTGTGCCGGATTGAATTAGCTGCTCGATACGAGGTAAGCAGATTTCGAATAGGTTACATGGTGACGCGTTTGGTAGCGTGATTTCTCCGCATGGATTGAATACCTCGACTTCTCCGTCTATGTCTTTTTGGAATCCGTCAATGATACGTCCATAGTTTCGTGATAGCTCGGTATTTACATAACCAGGCTCGCCGTTGTAATAGATGTTAATCGCCATGTTGCGAAGTGCTTCACGGTCAGTATTGACGCCAATATCAACACTGTTATTCGAAGCCCAGCGCCAGTTAGTCGCTTCTTGATTCTGTGGTAACGCATAGTTTTTCGACTCGACAAACGCACGATCATCATTATCTCCGATTAGAATTAACGCTGTACGACGAACGTTTCCGGCCACTACACACGTTCCAATATTCTGAATAACGTCGCCCCACTCAGTCGGAGTTACGAAGTCATCTACACGACGATTAAGTATTGTGTTAACACGTTGTAGCATCGTAACTAATGGTGATGGACCACTCGCTGTGCCTCCGAAACCTACAATAGCAGCGCCTCGCGGACGTACTTCGCTAATATCGATTACAACACGTTCGATTCCTTCGTAGTGAGCATCGATTACATGCCCTAAAGCTGACGCCCACCCTTCTCGGCTATCTTCGACTACAAACGGCATAACTATCGTTTCTAAACGAGCTTCTACACCTAACGCAGCTAATTCAGATTCATAATCAGCATGAGCGCCGTCACATACGAATGAGACGTCAGTGGCGTTATTAACCTTTGGCACTTGATCGACGTATTTACGTTGAACATTTACGCCGACACCTCCGCCTTTCATCGCTTGGTCGAATGTAAATACTGGCGCAAATGATACTTTCGGTTCTTGTCCGTTAGAGTATGGTTGAGGTCGCATCGATACACCCCAACAGTTATTTTCTGCATCGCCCACTCTCTCAGCGTATTCAGTACCGGACATCCACAACCCTCGTCCTGGCGGAGTCATGACGAGATTGAATACGAGATGATAAAATCGCTCTGCCTCTAATGATAACGCCTCTAATCGTTTTTTCGTTAATTTACCTAACAAAGCTAGGCGATGTAATTCGATTTTGAAGTTCCCTTCGGTAATACGCTCAACAGTTTCGTCCCATCGTTCAAGCGTTCCATCCGGTTTAGTGCGAGCATATGTGCGAAGGTAAACGATATATCCGAGTCCTCCGAAGCCCCATTGCGGTTGTTTATTTCTATATTGTGTTAAAAATGCGTCAGTCAGTAATTTAGTCAATTAATCTCCTCCTATTGGCATTTCTCGAAGTCTAATACGATTTTCCATCCGCACTTACAAGAGCGTTCAAAATGCCCATTTTCTCCGTCATAATTAATGCCGCCTTCCGACGGTTCACCACCTAGTCTATCGTTGCCGCAGTTCTCGCAGTTATTATATTTCTTAGCCAAGACGCTAAATAATCGTAAGCTGTCGAGTTTACGTTTGCCATATTTGAATAGTGCCAATTAATCGTCTCCCTTACGTTTATTCTTCGCTGCTCCAACGTTTCTAAAGAATATGGCAATCAGCGCCAATAATCCGAATACTTTCGGCAAATCATTCGAGCCAACCTTCGTCAGTCCTACGGAATGGAATGCCTGCACCACGTAATCGCCCGTAAACAATTCGAGCACATAGCCGAAGCCCATTCCGATTAGCAAAGCTAATAACGGCAATGCTACGAATGATACTGCGATGAATATTAAGATTACGATAATTGCGATTAGATTCGCTAAGAAGCCCGCAGGCTTGCGTTGTTTTAACGTCATTCAGTCACCGCCTTGTTTAACGGATGATTGCGTAATCGTCGCGGAACTAACTTTTCGTTTTTGAATCCTGCGATATATTCAGCGAATGAAATCGGTGCCTTGCCGTTGTATTGTGGTTTAAATTCAGCTAATCCTCGTCGTAATTTGCGTGATATTTTCGGTTGTTTTTCCATTAATCAATCGCTCCCTCTCGTTTTAAATAAGCTATACCAATAGCCGCTGCGTCCGAGGCGTCCCCACCTTTGTTATTCGGAAATACGTAATCGTCCGGCAAGTCTAGCACCCGCCTTACCCCTTGCTCAACTTCTACTTTCGTCGCCTTGCCCGAAATGCCTACTGCCTTTTTGACGGAGGTCGGCGGGATCTCGTTATTGCTATCGATTACGTAGCCGAAAGCTTTGAGCGCCGTATCAACTGCAGCCCATCCGCCGAATACGAGCTGCGTACCGCGCTTGCTTCCGCCTTTAATGAAATGCTCGCGGACAACAACGTCAAATGGGCCGTGTTGATAGCAGATAAGCGCTGTAGCCGAACGGACAACTTCGAAGCGCTCGGCGTCTGACAGCGAAGTGTCCGTCGGAAATGCGTCAGTGTAAACGAGGCTTGCGGGTTTGCTTCCGCCATATTCGATTACTGCGAAGCCTGGCGATGCTGACGTGTCGATTGCTAGTAAGCGCTTTGGCTTCGGCTTTTTAGCAACCATTAATATTGCGCCTCTGAGTCGTTTAAAATATCGTAGAAATTCTCGATACTATCCGTCATTCGATATTTACCGAAATACTCGCCGTCAGTATGCCGCATATCGTATCGATTTCCTTCGTAAACTCCTTCGATTGTGTAGACGTCCTCATCTTCGGTATGAATAACGACCATTCCTTCAACAACCTCGCTAGGCTGTACCGCCTTCTCAAACTTGCTAACGTCTATCCCAAGCGCACGACCTAGCGCAATTGCCTTGCCGATGTCAGCGTTGAATACGTCGGAGGGATTGCATTTTGCAAACTTTTTATCGTTATGAACTGTATAGTTAACGTTTACTAAATGTGGAATCGCTGTTACTATACGTTTCTCTTTATTAACGAATAATTTAACGGTAGTGCTGCCCGCACCTGTTGTGTAAGGCGTTGTATCAACCTTTACGACTCCACTGTACTTCTCAACAAACGCCTTAGCCTCGTCAATGATCGCTTTGCGCTTTTCGTTAGCTGATTTAGGTAAGATGCCTTTGATAGCTTCCGCCAATCTAGCTGCAATCTTCTCAGTGTCGCATTCTTTCGAAATAGTCAGCGTACCTTCACCTGACAATATCGACTTAGGCTTTTGCGCAGCCTTTAACGCATCGATTTCGGCTTGCATCGCTTCGACTTTTTGCTCAAGCGTTGTGATGCGTTGCTTTTTCGTTGGTTTTTGCGGCGCTAGTTCGAAACAACGTTCTTCTCCAGCCCACGTTATATTATCGTGAAAAGAAGGGATAAGTGCTTGGTATCTGCCTTTACCGTCAACGCTTTTAATAACGCCTTCATCACCTTTTGACACGCCACCCCAACCGTGTGATTCTGCTACTACGCGTACTTTATCGCCTACTTTGAATTTCGTCATCTTAGCGTCACTCTCCTCGACTTTTTCGATGTATTGTAGTTCGCTTTGAAAGAAACAAATCGTATTCTCACCGTTAGTAATTAGCGGATCGCCGTGTGAATCGATTGACTCAACTTCGTAAACTCTGCCAGTTTTGAATCCTTCCTTTACTGCTGTGTAAATATTTTCCGCATCCAAAATTCGAACCTTGTCGCCCACTTTATACGTTGTTTTCGTCGTCATATTCACGTCAACCCCCGATTTATTAGTTTTAATTTCGCTTCCTACATTCTTATATCCATAAAAATTACGTTTGTCGCAGTTTTACGCTAAATAATTTCGTAAATCCGTATGTTCTCGTTTGCCCGTCATGCTCGACGCGGCCATTGCGCTCTCAACCTCTTGCAATTGCGTCAACTCAGCGTCAGTCAATATCGACTTGCAATGCGCTTTGAACGGACAGAAACCGCACTTAGACGTCATATCAACCGTTATCTCTGGAATCTCACCGTTATAAACGAGTTCTGCCTGGCGTGCTAAATCGTCTAGCAAAGCCGTTTTCATTTCCTCGGTAATGTAGAAGTACATCATGCGCATATCTGGCATCGGCTCGCCATTGCGCCATGTCTTGCGCGTTTTAGGAACGTTTTTGCGTTCTTCATCTGAGAACCACGCTGGCTTGTGCATCGATTCATATACGATAAATCCTTCGTTTATGCCATAGACAATCGCCTCTGCTGTTACCTGGCGTAGATGGTCCGCCTGCGCTCCGCTGAAATCGAGCTTGCCGTTCATCTCGACAACACCCGAAGCCTTCGTCTTGTATTCGAAGATAAAGCGTCGATCATCGTCCTTTGCGTAATTCAATATGCCGTCAGGCTTAACGGTGATAGCGAATTTAACTCCATTATGTTCGATTACCTGACGCACTTGCATCGCGTCCTCGAACGCCCACTCATCGTTAGGCAACGTTGCAAAGGTGAATAGCGCTTTATCGCCTAATCGTTTCGGTACGTGGCAAATATCGAGCTGTACGTAATCTATAACGGCTGTACCTACTCGGCGTTGACGGCTGCGATGCGCTAAGTCTGGCGTTTTCTCCGTCCTTACTTTAGCGTTTTTAAAGACGATTTCACGGTCACATTTCGCTGTGCCTGACGCACCGAACGTTACAAGTCCGTCGTTTGGATACGGCTTAAATCCTAGATGTGCGAGTTTTTGCTCGAGGAACTTGCGCTCAATTCGATTATCATAGAACGATGATTGCGGACTTGCGTAATAGGCGTCCATTTGCGCTTGGAATAATTGCGCTAGTTCTGCGCCTTCTTCGTGTATTTCTATTAATCGGCTTTCGTTTTGATCCCCATATAATGCGGTTAGTGCATCGTTATTTTGCGTCAAATTATCGTCTCCCTTAGCGTTTTATATCTTAAATTTCGCATATTCAATCGCAGCTAACACGTCGTCGAAGTTGACATTGCCGTGAACTCGCGTCATTTCTACGCCATTTCGTTTGAATACGAGGACTGGCACGCTAGTAATCTTGTATTCGTCAATTAGCGAAGGATTTTCGCTAATGTTCATCGTTGTTAGCGTTGCGCCTTCCGATTCGAGGCGTGCTGCGTTATCAGCTAGCGTTCTGCCTAGCCATTTGCACGGTGGGCATCCGTCCTTTTCGAGTTTGATGATTTTAATTTGCGTCATTATTGCGTTTCCTCCTAGATCGCCTCTTTCAAGGCTCTTTGAATTTGTTTAGGTGTTGCTATTCCGACGTTTTGGATATATCTATCTGAGTACCCAAGCGACATTAAGTCATTAATAGCCTTTTTAGTCGGTTCTGTCAGGTGTCTTGGCGGTTTTTCCTCATAATCAAGACCACCAAATTTACAGTAAAGTGAAGTCAGCGAATTCTTTAGAAGAAACTCTTTTACCTTTGGACGGAACAGTTTCGTTAAATCACGCGGAAAATATAAGTAGTAAAACTGGCGACCGTCCTTCTTTCGATCGATGTTAATTTTCGGTCGAATACCGTAAAGTTCCTCGATTCTATTGACTAGTAAAGTCGATTGATGTTCGGTTAACATATTTGAATATAGATGCATCGTGTTAGCGCCCTTATGCCAAGAACCGTCGTCTAAGTACCAAAGAATTAAATCTAGTTCATCTATCTGCGTTAATAGTGCGTCGATTGAAATATCTCGAACAATAGTCGCTCTTTCATCAACGAAAGTACGTAAGTTGAATATCGTTTTAGTTCCGCCGTACCCTGACCGTTGCGTTCCCCATTTGATGCCTTTATAACCTTCTGCGATTAACATACGTTCTTTTAATTCCAGTAGCTCTTTGTCCGTTGACATGAACGTAATACTTGCGTTCTTGCCTTTTCCCAACATGCCGTCGCCTAATCGAGCATTAATCGCTATTCTACTCAGCGTCATTAAACCACTCCTCTAAATCGACTTTTTCTTGCCATCGTTCAGGGTAAATTTCAATGTCGCAGTTAACCGGACAATTTAACGTAACTGCCTCCGCCATAACGCGGCTGATATGTTCTAGCGCTACAAGACTGACATCTCGTGGACAATCGTATAGGATTTCGTCATGAGTCTGACTGACGATATTGACGTCATACTGCGGAAGTACATCATCCAAGTCGATTAACGCTTTCTTTAATATTCCGCCTGCACCTGATTGAATCGGAAAGTTTCCAGCCATACGCTCGGCGCTTAACTGTTTCCAACGCTCACGCGACTTAATGTCCTTGTGTAAACGTCTTTTACGTCCTAACAAGTCCTCAACGTAGCCATTCTTACGTACTAATCGATGTTGTCGCTCCATATACGCTGCAATTCCAGGATAGCCAGCGAAATAGTTGTCGATTAACGTTTGCCCTTCTTTTGGCGTTATCTCTAACGTATTCGCTAACGTGCTTGCTCCCATGCCGTAGACGATACCGAAGTTTACGATTTTAGCTTGCTTACGGTATTTTTGCGCTTTATGTCCGTCGGTATCTTTATATTGTTCGATTTCTTCATACGTAAATTCACCTTTACTGATTAACGCTGCAGTTGTCGAGTGAATGTCTTGCCCGTTCTTAAAAGCGTCAATCAATACTTGATCGTTAGCCTCATGTGCTAATACACGTAGTTCAATTTGCGAATAGTCAATCGAGACTAATATACGGTCACTGCCTAACGTTTTAAATAGGTGGCGTACTTCTGGACGTTTAGCTGGAATCTGTTGTGTATTCGGGTCTTTGCATGTAAATCTCCCAGTTGCTGCGCCCCATGTATTGTGCCAAGGATGAATACGTCCGTCCGACTTAACCTCGTTCGGTAGCTTCTGCGTAAATGCTTGGCGTAGCTTTCCTATTTCCTTGTACTCAAGATAAAGAGGTACAATCGGATGTTCATTTTTCGCCTTCTTTAGAAACTTATTAGATGTCGAACCTTTTCCGTAATCCGTTATACCAAGTTCTTCAAAGAATACGACTTTCATTTGTGCCGGAGAATTAAGGTTAACTTCACGCCCTAATATTGCGTAAATCTTACTTAGTAACTCCTTCTCTTCTTCTTCTAGCTTCGCGTCTAGTTCGGCAGCTCTTTCTATGTCAAACGCCATCCCACGTAAGTCAGATTTAATGAATACCCGTTGTACCGGCATTTCAACGTCAAACACTAAGGTTTTCAAACGGGACAGGCGCTCTGTGTTAAAATGCGTCATCATCCATTTAAATAGCTTTAACGTTTTTTCGGTATCTCCTGCCGCATATGCTAGCGCAACGTCTGTTCCAATTTGATTGAATGGAGTTTTAGCGAATAACTCATCAAAATTATCGCTCGGTTCTTTTAACCAACTTGTCAGTAAGTCTTTCAATCGGTGACTAGCATTTTCGTCAAGAGCCATCGCCATAATACGTGTATCTGCGTACAATGCTTTTGCTAAGTCGATTCCCCACTTAACCCACGCCCATTTACAGTCAAACGGCGCATTATGCATGATTAATTTAGCGGAAGTTAACGCTCGTACGATCTCTAGTGCATATTCTAGCGGTAGATTATTTCCGTCAGTATGAGCAATTGGTACGTAATAATGGTGGTCATTGGCGCTAATGCTAAATCCGGCAATGTCGCCTTTCCATGGATCAAGTGCGCCAGTATCCTCGCCGAATGTTTCGCAGTCATACCCAACGTAATCACTCGCTTGTATATCAGCTATCACTTGCGGAACTTGTTCAACGTCGGTAATTAAAACGTAATTGCTCGGCGTAATTGCGACTAACTCCGCCAACTTCGCCTCGCGTTGCTGCTCGAATAGCACCGCATACAACCGAATAGCCTCCGCCTTACTAAAGCGTCCTAACGGTTTCAGATTGCCACGCTTATCCGTTTTAGGCGCTTCCCTTCCGATTAGCCCGGCGTCCATCGCACGCTTAACCTCTCGCAACTTCCGCAAATCTGCGTCACTGTTTTTCTGCGATAAAATACGAACCCAAGCGTCCTCAATCGTTTCAGTAGCGCTTGCTTTCCGTTTGCTTGCCTCTCGCAAGGCTTCGGTTGAGGCGGAAGCCAGTGCGCTTTTCAATCGGATATCAAGTTTCATGACCGCCTCACCTCCTTGTTGTTTATTTTGCGTTGGTTATGCGTCGAGCAACTAGTTTTTGAATAGCGATTCTACTGGCGCTACTAGCTTAATTGCGGTAACATCTGCTCCGTAACGTGCGTGGTCACCTTTGTAAGTGACGCCTTCACCTCCGTTAATAATGCTCACTACCGTTGTAACAGTTCCGACTTTAGAACCGCATTGGTCACGTGTAATCTCGATAACATCGCCCTTCTTAAACTCGTTAACCTTACGACCAATCTTCGCCCATTTCACTTCTTCTGCGGATAGGATTTCGTGTTCGTCCGAAAATACTCCGCCGTGTCGCCAATCGTCATCGTCATCAGTAATCGATAATTCCCCGTACTTCTCATATACTTTGTATAATTTACCCGCTGTAATTCCCATTTGATTGTCATTATATTTAACAAAGTCGCCCGCCTTTAATTTCGCCATATTAATTAATCGCTCCCTTTTCCGTAATTTTTAGGTCAAGCCGTTTCCATTTCTCGCTTGCTTCGTCTACTTTCGCCCAGTACTCCGAAATTTCTCTACATTCCGCCAGATAAACGTGCTCACCTACTACGCCGATAAATGCGTCACAGTCCGATAACGAGTAAACTTCCCGATTATTTTTTAGACCGCGAATGACGTAATAAGGCACGCCGTCTTTTTCGCGTTGCTTGATCGTTTTAACTTGAATCCGCATCTGCTGTCCGTTCTTGCTCGCTAGCAAATCGTGAGCCTCAGGCACGGTCGGCTCTGATACCGACCATCCGTCCGCTAATAACGCAGCCATTGCGAGTAGTTCCGAGTGACGTCCGATTGTGCTTGTGCTCAATTCATTTTGCGTCATAACTGCGTCACCTCCACGGATTAGAAATCGGATGTTGGGTCCGGCTCTTCTTCCGTCGGAGTATCTTCGCCAGTTTCGCTTATGCTATAACCGATTTTCGTAACGTCGAATCCTGCTTTCGTTAGGAACTCGATTTGTTTCGCTTCGTCAGCTAAGAAGTTTAATCCGTTGAATAACGAATGATCGAATGGTTTTCCGTCCCACTTATCGAAATTTGCTTGTTGCTTTTCAGTTAAATCGTCTAAATCGAGTACACTTGCGCTACATACCGTATTCGTGCTTGCTCCAGTCTTTTCGATTTCAAACGCTTTTTTACCGAGTTTGGCTTCGTTCTTCATTAACACTTTATGAATCGCTTGACCTTGCGGTTTAGTAACGTCGATAACGATAGGTAAGCCAGTATCTAAGTCGATAAAGCCCATAATAAACTTCGTAGAACCTCGATACAGCGCCGCTGATTTCTTTAACGCTTCCTTCTTAGTTGCGTCCTTTTCTGCGTTAGCTTGCTTTTGGTAGTACTCGGTCGCCTTATCCCACACTGTCAGATTTGATTCAGGGAATCCGTTTTGATTAAGCGTACTTGGGTTTTCCGCGACGAATGAGTTAATTACTTTGTAAATACCGTAGTTATAGTAAGGTTTTAAATCGCGAATACCTAACGCTCGTACCCGAAATGTTGAACCACTTTTAAATGGCGTAAAGCTATTATCTGAACTATCGTCTCCACCTGAGTAAAGCGCTGCTAATGCGTCCATACCTGTGTTATTCTGTGTCATTAATAAATCGTCCCCTTTTCGTTGTTTTTGTTTTGCGTTGAAAATGCGTTATTACTTCCGATTAGCTACCGCACGAATCAATCGTTGCTGCGCCTTTGTCAGCTTGTGCTGTTCCGTTTCTACCGTTACTTTGCTGATATGATCGATAAATCGCATTCAATCACGCTCCTTTTTGCGTTATTATTGCGTTGCCTATTTTCGGATAGTGAAAAGCATATTTCGACACCGTCCGTAGATGCATTCGAAAGTGAAATCCCGTCGCTACACACGACAACGGAAGCGCTATGGGAGGTTGACGACCAACCGCACACATACTCCGTACATAGTCGCAGACTTTCGTCTAGGCAATCGAATACATTCACCGATGGGCGAGCGTCTCCTCGCCTTTATTACTGGCGGCTTCTACCGCCCTATCGAGCGTCCGATTGGCGCGCTCCTATTCCGTCAAGCCTCCGTATCTTAGCCGATTATCAGTCGCCCTCAACGGTACATGACGTACAAGGCAATCGGAAACCGTTGCGCAAGTCCACCGCCAACTCAAGCGCCAGTGGCATCGTCAGCGAAAGTGGACACGGTATGCGCTCGATAGGACGGACGAAGTTGTTACGGAATATCTTCGTAGCCGTTACGAGATTTTAAAATTGCGTCAGCCTTGCGTTAATACTCGCCTATACGTGTGTATGCGCATGGTAAAATTTACTCCGTAAATTCACGATAAATTATCGCTTGACATTCCGAAAATTGTCTGCGTATAGTTTTAGGCAAGGACAACAGCGCTGTGATTCTGAAACTAAAACGAGGTGTAAATTATGGCAAAACGATACTATTTACCAGATAAAACATTTAGAAAATTTATGAACTACATTGCGAAAGATCGCCTTTACGTGTATACGTGTTTGCAAAAAGATGACATTCCTACGTTAGGGTACGGGTACTTTGACGATGCTTTGATGAAAAACGCCAACAAAAAGTCCCAAGAACTCGAAACACTCTTTGCAGAAGTAGGACTCAGTTTCCGTGAAGCTTACGATTTAGTCGGTCACGATTCTGTGGAGTTTGAAGATTACGACAAAGGGCTACGTAAAATCCTTAAACGTTATTTCCCAGAATCAATGCGTGGAACAATAGAGTATCTAGATAATTAACTTAAGGAGGTTCTCACTGTGACTGAAGATAATTTAAAATATGATTTAGTCGATAATGTCCGTGAGTTCTTAGTGCTGCGATTTTCACTTAACACTATTGCGAAAATTCACTCGACACCGCGTTACGAATACCGCCAAAGTCATCTTTCTGACGAAATGCACGCAAAATTTAACTTTGATGATAGGGATGCTTTCCGTAGCATGGAAGTCCAAATAGACGATCTGTACGATTTTATATTGCTTCACATTGAAGATTTTCAAGACGACGTAGGTTATGTTGTAGCGTTGTTGGAGAATGATGATGTGTCTCCACACGATGTTTTAGCGTTTCTTGAAAAATTCGAAACGAAAAACTAACTCGCTTGTTTCTGCATCGAACTTGCGTCAACCTTTAACAACGGCAACAATTTCTCCGTCAATATTGCGTCGATATTATCGAAATCCCAATACGGTATTCGTATTAGTGGTATTCCGTTGTCGGCGCAGTATTGCGTTTTTATTGCGTCGCGAGATTGTGTTTCTCTAAATACGTCATCTCCTCCGAAGTATTCAACCGCCTCATGATGTTGCTTTCCGTCAAATTCTATTAAAATTGCATTATCAACATAAAAATCGAATCTCAAATGTTTTTTGTATACGCAATCCATAAATACTTTTTGCGATTCAAATGTCACATCAAATTTTTGTAACCAGTGTCGAATTTTTTGTTCCCCTTTAGATTCACGACATACCTTACATACAGCACCGTCTAAAAATTTATCTGGTCTTGTATTGAATGAATCACCACAAACTGTATGGTATAGGACAACATCATCGCGTTGAGTTTCATATTCAGAAATTAATTTAAACTCTCCCTGACGTTCGTTTTGTAAAAAGTCCAAAAATCTATTTTTCGCTTTTTCAATACTTTTCTTTGCAACGATTACTGGTTTGCATTTATTGCATGTTCTACCCCTAACAAGCCCTTCTGGCACGATCGGATACTCATGGCCGCATGCATTATGTCTTACTATGACGTGTTCTTTTGAGCCCTTATACTGACTTAATACTGTGTATTCGTTACCGCGATTTTTCTCAACAATCCTGATAAATTCTGCATGCGTTCTGCGTGGTCTAGCCATACTCGTTTCCCCTCCTAATAATCTAGCGGACTATCACCGCCTTTCTATGTGCGTTTAAATGCGCTATTTTGCTTTCGAACGTTCCTCGCGTTCGTACAACACCCACGCTATTTCCGAATCAATCTCGTACTCATCGCACAGGTCTAATAGGTCGTCGATACGTTCGATTTCTTCTTCGGACATATCCTCAGCCTTGATTACCGACCCAACTACTGCGATCAATTTCGATTTTAATTCTGCGTTAATTAACCCACTCATTCGCCTATCACCTCGCCAACCTCACGCTCAGCATTTTTAATCTGCGTTAATTTTGCGTCAACCTCTTGCGCAATTTCATTAACTTGCGTTATAATAGCGTCAATGCGAGTTTGAATTAACGCTTGCGTATGCGGTGCTCGGCACCTTATCTTGTTTAGCGACAATTCTGCGGCGCTAACGTTGAGCTGCGCCTGCTGTTCCGTCAGCTTGCGAATTTCGCGTCGAAGTTGCGTCGTCATTCGTGAGAGTTCACGCTTGATTGCTGCGGATATGCGGTCGATTGTGATTTTCGATTTAGGCGCTAGCTTTTGTGCTACGTAGTCATCGACGTTACTCAATCGATAAACCGTGATGATCGTTTGTTGCGATGAATCTAAGATTAAGCGAATATCCTTCGCGATATTATCGAAGATGTAACCGTTGCCAGCCGTTCCTTTTGCGACAGCTTTCGGAAACCATTGGCGAAGTGTATGCGCTACATTATCGTTTGTACCTTTTGCGTCAAGACGTTCTCTCGCTCGCTCAATTGCGTGCAAACTTACGTTTAATTTTTGCGTCATTTTTACGTTACCTCCTAACTAACTTTGATTGCGCGGATTCGGACATGACGGATATAGTCGGCGGCATCGTCATCTGACGGTAGGCATCCGTGATAGTCTGCGTGTACTCGTGCAATCGGGCTATATAAGTTAAAATGTGTAATATTTTCCTGTGAAGTATCCTCACATAAGTCGTAGAATTGTACCATTTTTTCATCCCTTTCCCGGGTTTTTAAGCATTTTGTGTTTAAAAATAGCGAAGTCGTGCTATAATTCCTATTAAAGACGGTTGACTACAGTAATATAAATTAATAAAATACATAATTACAACCGTCAATTAATAAGATTATATACAGGGAATACATACGACGTACCCAAAAAGTCGCCTGTATGTACGTTTGGTTAAGCGTATCGACGGTCTAATGACCGCCAATAATTTAACCGTAAAAGTAACATAATAATATGTTAGGAAGTTTTGATTAAGAGGTTTTTTGCGAGACACTCTTTCTCTAAACGTTCCTGACACTTTACTTTGAATCGCCGAACGAATTTACGGTGTGATTCCTTGTTTCCTCCAAAATGACTCGCCAAAGTCGTGGAAACCTGTGTATCATTAAATCCATTCGCCCAAGCATTTAAAGTAGCTAACTCACGATCGTCCGTCGCCAAACGGGCGATCTCTTCATTTAGTGAGATATTTTGTACTGCCGTCTCACCGCCCCGCGCCAACAGGTCCTCCGGCTCAAACTCTAACGATTCGCCAAAATCGTTTGTAACTGACATATTACTGAATATAGTTGCTTGCTGACATCCGTATTCTTTTTTTGCTTTTGCTATTTCTCTATCAACTAGCAACTTACTTCTTCTGATGCTGTGCGTCTTGCGTGCGGAGTAATATTTCATTAGTTGTGAAAATATATTATGTTCAAGTAATGCTGTATTGGTTATGATGCTGCTAACCTCGGATATTTTATCTCTGGTATACTGCAAAATTGCTTTATCTCGATATATAATTGCCAAGTCTTCCAAATTATCTCCTCCTTACACTATATATAGCTCGGTAAAACTTTGTTTTTTGGGACAAGTTTTAAAAAATAATTGAAACTTTTTTCTTTTTCTACCGTAAATTAAGTAGAAAGTATTTCCATGTCCAATTTTAGCAATGCTAGATACATATAGTAATTATAACTAAACGTCCCATAACTGTAAACGTTATTTACTCGGCACAATTTTCGTTCCAACTATATCAATCTCCTATTATAGGCTGTATGATAGGAGGTTTTATACATATGTCTATCTCTTACGCACCTTTACGCTACTTAATGCGCAAACACAACGTATCATACCGCAAGCTACGAGCTGAACTCGATATCCACTCAACGTACACAACTCGCATGAAAAACGATGCTGGCTACGTCTCGCTCGAAACAATCGACTTGCTCTGCGAATATTTTGACGTTTCTGTGAACGAAATTATCGAATACTACGATCCATACGAATATGAGAAAGATTAATAGTCGGTAATTCTAAAGCGTCCTCATACGCCTCTATAAGCGCTCCAACGCCTCGGTTAACCAATATTTCATTTGCATCTTTTAGAATGCTATTACGCCACTGTATGACGGCTAAATCGCGTCCTTTCATCGCTTGTACCACTTGAGCGTTAAATCTAGCACCAGCCCTATCGTTATCACCCGCAACTATCAGTCTATTGAACGGCAGCCTACGAATTATATCGGATTGTTGCTGCGTAAATGAAACGCCTCCGACTGCTATTGCGTTATATCCTGCCGTCCTCCACGATAAAGCGTCTATCTCCGCCTCACAAATGATTAAATCGTCATACGAACGATTGTATAAATCTGCGCCATAAACGAGCTCACGGATAGGCCTCGCATTACGTTCGTAGAAAAACGTTTTTCCTTTTGTAGCACGGTATTTTACGTTAGACAACTGACTGTCTGTCGAGTACCACGGAATGGCAACAAAGCCGTAGTGACGCGACTTTCCAACTTTTGCCTCGTCCTGTACCTCTCGAGATATTCCTCGCTTAGTTAAATATGGAGACGCTTGTCTCTCGATAATATCACTTTGCAGATTTCTTTTAAATGGCGACACCTTTAATCTCGGCAAAATGAGCATTATGTCACTAGTTTCCGACATTTCGACATATTTCGATAATAAGTAGTCTTGCGTCTCCTCATACGTTTCATTTCGTAGGAAGGAGAGCAGCTTTACGATGCCGCCAGACTTCCATTCGTCGTCATATGCGCCCGAGTCGCCCCATGAGCCAGCCGGATATTCTCCATTTGATTCCAGCAATACGAAGAACGAAGGCGATCGATCATACCTAAACGGAGATGCTGCGATTAATTTGTCGTGAAGCCATTTAGGGCGTGTCCATTCGAACTCCTCTAATTCGGCTTGTATATCTATGTGTAAATAGTGACCTCGCATGTTAATCGTTGCCATTTGTTTCACCTGCCTTTATCGTATTTTAAATTGGACATAAATTCAATATCTTGTACACTAGTAAAATGTGGTAATTGTCGAATCCGAACTAAAAGTCGAATTGTGATACTGATTCTTCGCCTTTTGGCATCTCACAAACTATTCCGGCTTGTGGTGCGTAAAGTATTTCAACAACGTCACCTTCGCCTCCATCACGTCCTTTGTTTAGCCCGACTAATCCACGAGCTTGCTTATAGTCAGTATCCACAGCAATCAGTAAATATGCGTCCTGTAGAAGTTGTTTCGTTTTGGAAACGCCCTTACGGTCAGGTAACTCCAACTCGCGTGTACCGTCTTCGTCAATCGTCTCTTTTTCCTCGTCTGCTTGCGTAATAGCGATTGTAACTACTTGCGTACGTCCAGTCATTCGTCTTAGCTTTTTCGAAGTCTCTGCGGCGTCTCCGCCCGCAGTTTTGGACGTATTCTTTTCGTAATCCATATAGTATGTCGGATCAACTACAACGAAATCTGCCTTAGTTTTTAATATATCGGATTCTAGTTGCGCTACTGTGCGGACATTAAAATCATCGTCATCTACGGCTCGCACTGTAATATTGCCCGAAAGTTCGTCGTTAAGCGTTTCTAAAAAGAATCGATAAGCACTTTCGAATTCATGCGCTAACTTCCCTTTACGGACGTCATTTGCGTCGAATCCTCCGTTTAAGTCGATGCCTGCAACGTTTACAGCCGTCAGTCCTCTGCGCCCACTTAACGCAACATAAATACGTGTCATAATTTCGAATTTCGGCATCTCCATCGACCATATGAGTACGTTGGCGCCTTGCGTAGCTGCCTCGATTGCCTCCTCCATTGCTATTACGGATTTACCTCGTCCTGACTTCCCGTATACAACGTACATGTTTCCGCTAGTATAATCGCCGATGTGCGAAAACTTCGATTTCCACGTTTTAAATGATTCGCCTGATTTACGACGATCGTATTCTGCTAAATACGCGTCAGTATCGTTTTTAACGTCTGTTCCGACTTTTTCTCGAACGTCTGTTCGTTGTTTAATATTATCAAACTTTTCCTGTAGCTTGTCAATGAGAACATGGACATCATGTGGGTATTCGTTGAATAGCGTTTGTATATCGTTTTGCACCACGTCGATAAACTCCGAACGTCCAGCGTCATTTAACAAACGACGCGTTAACCATTCGTAACTATCGCTCACTTGCGGCACATAGAAGAACTCCGGCACTTGCTCAACTACTGTCGCATAGCTAGGCGCCTGACCTCGATTCTGTTCAGCATATTGACGAATAAATTCGTATGCCTTGCGGTCGGCTGCGACTTTGAAGTGATCCGCCGTTATGTTATGACGTGCGAGCGCTTGTACATCGTTATGATCGAGAACTTTCGATAGTAGTAGTGTTCCGTTGTTACTCATTCGCAAGCACCTCCGGCTCTACACCATGTAGCTCTTTATGTGCTCTATTTCGCATCGTCGCCTCTACAGTAATTCCGTGGTATACGTTGCTTTCCGTAGTCAGTTCAATATTTGTGAGTGCTTTTCTTAATCGCTCTACCTCCGCAACTAACATCGGTATATCCTCGCGAGCGTGGGCGATGAATTTATAATTATCATTAGAATTGGCAGTACCGTCTAATCGTATAGGTGCCGACAGTCCACACGTGTAAAGTGCTAATTTTCCGTTTACCCACTTAGCGTACCACGGACCTCTTGTCGCCTTTTCCATTCGTTGCTTAATCTCCATCAATTTTGCGTTATCAATCATTTCTTACGCCACCTCCGTTTATCCTTATAATTCATGTATTCACCGCCAAGCAATAACACTATGGCGAACACTACGAATATAATCTCGATCGCACTACTAATCAGCGTCAAAATAGCGTCGAACCTCCTCGTCTGTTGCCAGTCGCCAATGCTGCGCTACAAAATGCGGATAATCTCCGATTGTCTGCCCAAATCTGTCCTTATGTCGATAACAAACGCTAATCCCAAACGATGATTTCGCACATCGCCCGATTATTCCGTCTTTACGATGGACTACGATTGCTCCATGAATTATTGCGTCAATTTCGCGTTGTCTAACTACGCTTTGAATTGCGTTCCTTACGATATTTGCGTTAACTTTTTCGATTTTCATGACAACTCCGCCAATTCTAAATGTATTTCGCCTAAACGTTTCTTGCTGCGTTCAATCTGCGCCTGATCCTCCGATTGCATTGCGTCATTTAACGAAGCTAACTCGTAATCCTGTTCGGCTAATAATGCGCGTCTCATTTCGTTATCGGCGTCAACTTTGCGAATGATCTTTTGAATTCTCGCTTTCATTACCGTTTCCCCCTTTTTGATTTACCTACGAAATTCACCAATTCGCAGTTATCACGGACTCTATCGAGCAATCTTACGTCAAACACGTCGTATAAATCGTATGGCTTCGCTGCCTCAACTCGCTTTTTTGGCTCTTCTGGATGGACCATCGGAATATTACTCGTATAAACCGTAGGCAATCCGTTTGTCACACGGTAGTTAATAATCGTATGCAAGTCGCCTCGAAACGCCTCGCTCGCTGACCTTACGCCAATATCATCAAGGACGGCAAATGGCGCATGTTTAGCGCGTTCCATCATCGAATAATAAGGACGGCTGTATCGCTCGGCTACGTCTTGCGGGATGTTCCTACGATTGAATCCGTTAAATAGCGTCTGCCATTCGTTCACATCGAGGAAATAGGCGGGCTTTTGCGTTGGCTGTTCGCCTCGCTTTAATGCACCGAGATAATCGCGAATGATATATTCGTTAAGAACTGCGGAAGCTGTCGTCGTTTTTCCGGTGCCAGTCGCCTTGCTGAATAGATATAGCGAGCCGTTAAATTCGCTGACATATCGCTCAATAGTTTCATAGGCTTTCGCTTGATCCTCGCATGCGGGCGAATTAGCTATCGTTACATTTCGATATTCTGACGGAACGCCTGCTAATGCGATACGTCCGCCTTTTCCGTTAAGGCCCTGCATAGCGATACGATGCGGACATGTTGGCGCACAGCTTGCACAGCCATTGCGATTGCGTTCGTTTAATATGCAAATTTGCGTCATAACAATAAAGCGACCTCCTCTACGTAAACTCCTACGACTTCTAGCGTAGCTTTAATTCCGCTAATTTTTCCTGAATAAAATTTACGGTTGATACGTGGGAGTGTTTTATCGTTTATAAGATTTTTACAGCGACGATACTCCTCGACAATTTCGTTGATTTGTTCTTGCGTCATATATGTGTCACCAACCTCTCGCTTTTTCTAGCTTCTTCTCCGCCTTCTTAACTTTACGTTCTAGTTCGGCGAGTTTATACGCTTGTTCGCCACGCTTCGCTATCCGATGAAATTCCGGCGTACATACCGTTAATCCTTTTACTGATAGTTGCGTCATATTATCGTCACCCTTCCAGTACCATCATGTATTTTATCGTGTAGATACGTCAATTTAGTACCACAACATCGAGACGAATAACCGAAACATCTAACTTTATGTGCTCGTTTAGTTACAATCGACATCTCTTTATCGCAAGAAGTACACTTATATTCGTGAGTTATCCCGACAAAATAGTTATTATCATAATTACTTCGCACGCCTAATCGTTTTAATTCGTTTTCAAAATCGCTATCTCCGTCTCTAAATCGTTTTCCTTTTGCATGTAGAGCGTAATGAACACATTCATGTTTTAGTACGTCAGTAATTACAGAGTCCGCAGCGTAGTCAATTAACTTGCCGCTCAACTCGATAACATCTGGCTCATATTTTCCAGTATCGTCGTTAATTACTCGAACAAAAGCGCCTAACGTTGAGCGTAGTCGATTATTACGTACCACAGGAATATCTAGTTCTAAGCCGTACTCTTGATGTAGAAATTCGGAAGCGATTTCGGTGAGTTGTTGAAGCGATAAATACGTCATAGCCAATCCGCCACCCCCGTTAAATCTTCGTTTGCCTCCCGTTCAGCCTCCGCCCTTTTGCTCGCCAATTCCGCCTGCTGCAGCAATCGTTTCATATACTCCTGCATAAACCAAAACGATAAGCCTGGATATTGCTGCGTTGGTTTATATTGCGTGAAACATGCGTCAATGAACGCTTTCAACGTCTCTTTTCGATACTGCCCAGGCTTGCGTGCTGTTCCGATATATTTAGCGATTAAATTGCGTTCGGCTACGGTTCCGCTAGCGCTTGCGTATTGGATTACGTAATGCTTGACGTGTTCGTCCGCCAGATACGCTTGAAAGTGTGCTGCGTTCCATTTATCGATTGGTGTTTCGCTATAGTGCGTTGCTTTCTTTGCCAAATGCTAGCGCCTCCTTTCGTCAATTGTTAGCATTTTAAACTTCGAGATAGTTGCGACTATTAATCGTCCTCACCAAAATATTCGCTTATTTCTTGGTAGACTTCCGTTTCATAGCAGTGAACATCGTCTAATACCTCGTGCGCCCAACCGAGTAAGCCTTCGACTTTTTCTAGTTGTTGTCGTAATCGCTCAACCTCCGTAACTAGTGCTGGAACATCTTCACGTGCATGAGCGATAAATGTTGCGTCAGTTCCGCAAGGTACTTTTGCGATTACAATTCCGTTACTTTCGTTCTTAACTTCGTATCCTTTCCATGGGTCGCCTTTTACGTATGCCTTATCAAATGATGTACTTGCTGCGTGCTCTTTGATTGCGTTTAGTTGTTCTGCGTTCATTTAACGTCAACTCCTTCGATTTTTAGTCCGTAGGCTTTTGCAACAAATTCAATTCCTTCCATTGCGCCATAATCTTCGTCATTTCCAAACGTGTCGTACAATCTTCTTCTACTACGGTACTGTTCTGCGACCATTTCTTCGGGTGCTTTCTCGACTTCATAACCGACATATAGCGCTATAGCCATTTCATTTGTAGACAATGTATCGAGTGGTGCGTTCGTTCCACAGAAAAGGTATTCCGTCCAATTTACTCCGACTTCTGTTTTAGTGCGAACATGCGTTTCAAGTAGTTTACCTTTGCTTCCGTCAAATTTCATTAAAGCTCCGTCCAGTGCCTCTGCAACCTCTTTCGATACTTTCACCTTTGCGTTAATCATGCGTCAATTCCTCCGTTCTTACCTCGAATTTGTTCGCGATACTCTACCTCGAGTTCTTCCTCGGACTTTCCTGTTTTCGCTATTACGAATTTTAGAAACGCGTTTGGATCGATATGTGAACCGTCACATATATCGCAGCCATTCGGAGAATCTTCACCGTACCAACTTGCTCTTTCGTGGTCCTCACCTAATTCGCCGTTCTTCTTACGCATTTCATCGTAACAATCCCCGCAAAGAATTGATTCGCAATTTCCGCAGTGACCGAAATGCCCGCAGTCATTGAAAATTTCGTCACATATTTCGCAGTTATAATAATCTACGCCCATAATTCTGTCCCCTTTCATTTCGCTTAATTTTCCCTTCGTTTTAGCCGTTCTAACTCCGCACCTTACAATTAGTCACCTTCGCCCATTGCACGCTTAATCTCCCGTCTAAACAAAGCGATTTCATTGCGCAATTGCTCGAGACTCGTTGCATCTGACTCTAATACGTTCTGCCTCGCGATTATTTCGATGGCTTGCGTTACTTTTCCGCAATACTTCCAGTTGCGCCATTCCTCTCGAGTTTCTGACGAGTGTTTATCTGCGTCATATGCGGGTGATAGCGTTGGATCGACGAGATGCTTACGTTGTACGATGATTTGTGTGGTATCGGATGTGATGCGGTATTTGGCGCTGATTTCGATGTTTAGCGTCATTTATGCGTCACTCCTTCGATGTGTATTCCTAATACGTTTAGTGTGTCGATGATTCCGCCTTTGCGTTCTACCGCACTTGGCGAGTATCCGTAAGATTCATACATATCCTTAATCTGTTCTTCCGGGGATCTTTCGATTTCATACCCGTAAAATATAGCTGATAGCGCCTCTTCTTTCGTTAATTCGTGCATTACTACGCTTACAGTTCCGTGCAATTTCCACTCCCCGTCTAAAGTGCTCGCTAAAGTACCTACGGTCATTAGCGATTTTTTAATCAACTCAATTCCGTTTGCAACTTCCTCCGTTACTTTAACTTTTGCCATTCCGTCCATTCCTCCTTATAATTCCGTTTGATTTAGCGTCGAGACGCTTAATATGATAAATACGTCGACTTGCGATTAAAAACCGTTTATAGCCACGTTTATAAAGGCGAAATGAAGGTGCTATGCTTCGGATGCCTCTGCAATATTGTTATCGCCAGTGAAACGGTGCTCGACGCCACATGATTCGCATTTGAAGATATGGACGCCATCTTGCGATACAAAGCTGAAAACGTGGTCGCAGCGTGTTTGTTTTGTATACAGATGATTACGTTTAATATCGATCATTATGATAATTCCTCCTTGTTATATTGGCGATATTCTTTTAGATTACGATAATATCGTTAATTGAATATCAGATATGGAGCGATAGCGACATAGAGGATTTATGCGCTAGCATAAAGACTCGTTAATATTTTAAAGATAGTAGTTTAGTTAAAAAAGAAAGTAGTATAGTTCGTGTATCCGGTTTGACACCCCTAAGGTGTGTTCCATCTGACACCCCTACCGTCATTTATCGAGTAAATAATAAACGTTAGTTGTCTGTTTTCCTCGTCCAAATGTGCGCTGTTCTCTACGAATATAGCCCGCCAACTCTAGTGCTTTCAACGCTCGGAATATACTATTACGACTAAGCCCCGACATATCTGCGATTGTTTGTGCGCTTGGATACGACTGTTTGCTCGTGTTATCCGTAAATAGACAAAGCGTCATGTAAACGATTTTGTCTCGATGTGTTAGCGATTTGTCACGCGCTAATGACTGTGGAATCATAACGAATTTAGTTGTACGATAGTCGATTACTTGCATTTCACAACCTCCCTACACTAGTTAGCTCTTTTAACAGCCTCGTTTTGGGACAACTTCACATAATTATTTTAAAATAAGCATAAATACCTACGAACTATATCGTAAAATATACGTATATAAGGTAATTAAATGTAACGGAGGAAAATCAATGCATATACACATTTTGAATTGGTGATATTTAGAGTAGTAATTGCAAGATTAAATTTAAGTGATTACTAAATAGGAGTTGATTGACTTGGGGATAAAATTCACACTTGCTAAAACGCTACATAGTTATGATATACAACAGATTCAGCTTGCCGAAGAATCAGACACAAGACCAACAACAATCAGTCAGTTGTGTCGGGGGGATATAAAACGCGTCAATATAGAGATGATAGAACGTGTAATACCAGCTCTCGAACGACTTACGGGCGCTAAGCACTCACTAGAAGATATACTGATTTACGTTGAGAACGAAGAAAATAACGATGAATAAACGGAGGTAATCACATGAACGCAAAGAAACCGTGGTATACAAAAAAGAAGGTTTGGAAATGGATCGGAATAGTTTTTCTAGCATTGTTTATTATAGGTAAAGTTTCTGAGATTACAGGATATAGCGATAAGCTAGAGGCTCAAAAGGCAGAGGAAAAGGCGGCAGCAGAGGCTGAAAAAGATGCTAAACAAAAGAAAATAGAGGCTGAATTAGCCAAAGAAAAAGAGGAAGAACAGGCTAAACAAAAGGCGGCAGCAGAGAAAAAATCAGATGAAGAAAAAGCTGAAAAAGAACGTCTTGCTAATCGAACAATCGACGAAAAAATAAAAGACACAATTATTTCTGTAGCAGGCAAAAAAGGCTATCGTAGTCACAAATTTGACAGTAATGCTTTGAAAATACAGATAAATTCACAAGGTAATTTCACAAAAAATATGGTACTTAAAGGTACGTACATGGACATGTTAGATATTGTGGAAAAAATACAAAAAGAATCATTATTTAACGGCGCAGATGAAGTTAAAATAGCGTTTTACACAGAATTTACTGACATGTATGGAAAGATGTCCGAAGAAGTCCTTGTTGAAATCGGGATGAATAAAGACACCATAAGTAAGATTGAATTCGAGAATGTTCTTCATACAAATGTTCCAACTCTTGCAGACTACTACTGGGAGAATCCGCTGTTCGCTAACAATTGATGAAATGGACGCCAGCTAAGGCGTCTTTTTATTTGTCACCAGTAATCCAATTCCGAATAGCTCTACCCGACGCATGACTACGCTCTTTCAACCAGTTGTAAAACGGCACAGATTTCGTTCCAGGCGGCTTTTCCACAGACTCCGGCTTATAACTTGGACGTTCCTTTGCGTTGTTGTACGCGCTTGTAAACGCTCCTACGACGTTATCGAACGATGTGCCTTCGACTGTTGCTACGGACATGTTTAAGAGAACCGTTTTAGCACGGATAAAGTCCGTAATAGTTGCGTTTGATCCTACTCTTAGCGCTATTATGTGAGCTTGCGCTTTGATTACGCTTGCCATCGGCATAGCTTCGATTAGGCGGAATGTTGCGATTTGATATTCGCTAGTTGCGTACTTATCGATGTACTGGCGTTGTTCTTCCGTACTTAATGATTCATTTTCAGATTCGCTTACAGGCGTCTTTATATTATCTTTTACTTGTTTTTCTAACGGAAGTTCAGAAAGATCAAGAGATATTGCGTTGCCAATTTTCGCGTCATCAGCTACGTCAATTGTATCCGTTTTAGAAACAATTTCGACAACTTCATCAGCACGATTAAAAACGTAAACATTGTGCGTTTGATACTTGTTGCTGCGTTCCTGACGAATAACTTTAAGCAGATTATGCGACGCTGCCTTACGTAACATCCGATTGAAAGTCGAGCGACTAACGCCGATCAATGCGTCCATGTGCGTAGCTGATACGGCTTTCTGCGCTTTGCACCAAGCAACGCCAGCTATTGCGCTGCCTGCGAATTTGCGTAACTTATTAAGAGCGATGTATTCCGATTTAGTAAATACGGACTTTAACGTCAGCATCGCTTGTTCGAATTGGTTGTTGAAATCTCGGATACTATCAAACTTCGATAGCATGTCATATCCGCGTTCTTCTGCGTAAGTATTAGTGGTCATGGTCGTGATCCTCCGTTAGGGAAAACGAAAAAGCGCCTATATCGCAATTTACTTACGACACAGACGCTTTAAATTGCTTTTCATCGTTTACATAATCATAAACATGTAGTATAATGTCTATATTATATATGTAACATCAGAAAAGCTGGTAAAGTGTTGGTCGCGAGTCTCGTTCGCGGTTAACGGTGAATGAGTGCTACCAACACTCTCTCACACGCCAGCTTTTTTCTATTTCCGTTCATTTGTTTTGTTATCCACAACTTTACACCGCAAAAAACGGAAATGCAAGCATAAAATTCATCTGCTAACTTGTTAGAAAGATTCCTCGCGTATTTATGTGTACTATATGTGTACTTAATTGAAATTACTGCTTGATTATCTTGTTTTGTAAGTATATAATGAAATTACAAGTACACAATGTTGCGTACTAAATGCAGAGGAGTGATTTTATATATGAAAATTGAAAGATTTAATGCAGACTTC
The DNA here is from genome assembly GCF_054062295.1 of Lysinibacillus sp. TE18511. Classification (NCBI taxonomy): domain Bacteria; kingdom Bacillati; phylum Bacillota; class Bacilli; order Caryophanales; family Bacillaceae; genus Lysinibacillus; species Lysinibacillus sp. TE18511. The sequence continues at coordinate 7,901 of NZ_JBSSFD010000025.1, read as the reverse complement.
GGAAACTCAACAAGTAACTTCTTAGTGGACAGTTATTACTTTGAAATACCTACATGCGTTGTTAGAATTTCAGAGGAACATGCAGAAGGATTATTTACAAATCCAGTAGAAAATACAGACGACCTACTAAATCGTTTATTAATTTCAACAGTCATAAACGATGAAGAGCACTTCTTTATGGTCGGAAAATTAGCCGAAACAAGTCCTTTTGCAAACAGTCATGTTGGAAAGATGCATGATAAAATAAACAGCAATATTCCTTATGCAACTTTTTTAGCTGCTATGACTTATATTTATAAAATTAACCAAGAAAACGACTCTGAATCAGCAGTTGAAGTGGATAATATGAAAATGATGTTACCAGTATGGCTATTGAAAAAAGAAGATAAATTTTCAATCGCTCAAAATAAGATGGTCAATCGTTTCTTTGGGGAACATACAGTTAAACTACTTACGCCTGGTATGGAAACAGAGTTAACTATTGATATTAAAAATGCTAAATGCCATATCGAAAGCGAAGTTGGTCGTTGGGCATTAAAATACAAGATAGCCAAGCATACAGAAAAAGATACGACTGTTATTGAAAAAAGAACAGAAGCTAAAAAATTCGATGATTATAGCACCGTTTTAGTTGATATCGGTGGAGGATCTACAGATGCTGTTCTTTTGGAAAAAGGTTTAAACACGCCAGTTTCTAAAGACAGTTTTCAAGTCGTACAAGTTGATCCGTATTTAGGGAGATTGGCGAAGTTATTTAAAGAAAAACTAATTGAGTATTTTTCGGATTTACGTGGCTTGGAGCAATTTATAGTTGGTAATTATGTGACGCAACAATACATTTTTAAAAATCCAAATACAGGAGTTAGTGTAAATATTACTGATCCTATTGTGCAGATGTTACAAGAGTATTCTAATATATTGGTTTATCAAGTGATGGAATCATTTAAAGAAAATACAAAAGAAGCCTTGAAATTCATTTACTTTGGCGGAGAAGCGCCTATCTTAGAGCCATATATTAAGCAGTCTATTTCACGAAATACAAACGAAGGCATAATGGAAAACAATCATTATTTCTTAAGTGATTTATTAGAAGATACTGAGGATGAAGTATTTCACCCAACAGCTAGAACGATTAATTTAACTGCGCTGGAAATCCTGTGTTTGAATGAGAAAACTAAATAAAGTAGGGATTATGTATGGAGGAAAAAAAGAGATTAACGCTAACAGGAAATAAAATGCCTGACGATGTTTATGCAAAACTCGAACAACTAGGAAATGAAAGAAAGCTGACACCGTACATTTGCAACTTAGTTGAGAAAGAAGAAATGATGGATAGGCTAATCAACGGCTTCTCTATTCTAATTAATAAGTTAGAAAATGTGGAGAATGCGGTAGCAGATTTAAATCATAAACTTGAAAACACATCAGTTCAAGCAAGCTATATGGCAGTTCCGAAAATAGTAGATACAGTTTCAGAAGGAAGGTTAGAAATATCGCGAAATATTGAAGGCGGAATCGATGAAGAGATAGTTGAGTTTGATTTTTAACAATATTTGAAATGAAGATGCTATTTGATGACTCGAAAGGATGACGCATAATGCTTATCGAAAAAGGCGAACTATATACGGAAAAGTACAGCGTCGGACCATTCCAAGTATACCTGGCGCTAGAAGATGCGGAAAGTATCGATGACATCGTTAAAATCGTTGATCTTACGCGAGATGCTTACGTTTATCTTACGAGTGGGACGGTTATTCCGTTTGGAGGCGAATTGGACGAGGAATTGCGAGAAGTGGCGGATAAATATACGTAAAAATAAAACCGAGCGGACAATAACGTCTACTCGGTATTTTTATCTTTATCGGGACATGCACACAAGTCGAACCTTCCGCATAAGCTAATAGCGTACACACCGCTGATAGCTTTTCCACTCGATGTCGGGCGAATATCCGACATTTTTCGTGCATAAAACGGTAATATCGGTAATACCATATTATTACGGAGGTGATTCGATTTGAAAGAACGCCACAAATTTCCGAAGCCTGTCGCATTTAACACGCACAACGCAATTGATCGCGCTATGTTAGAGTTCGTCAAGAAGCGAAATTTCAGCGGATATGTTAAAAAGCTGATAATTGCGGATATGAAAACGAAAGGAATCGAAATTCCTAACGGAAAACAAGCGACTAAAACTCATGACAACGAAACAAGGTTAGAACGCTTAAGGCGTGAATTAGCCGACAAACGCGTTAACAATGATTCCGGCAGTAACTCCGATACCTAGTCCGATTACAAAAAACATAATAGCACGTCCTTTCCGACTGTTTTACGGTTATTGTTGCCTTGTGATAACGATTATATACGAGAGGTGATTCGATGAATTATGCGTTAAATTTGAAAGAGAATTATTCGACATTTCGACGCACAAAAACGGATAATGATCCGAAAGATTACGCAGTGAATAAAACGAAATACACGTCTATGTTAGCGAAAACTACTGCGTTAGTCGTGCCGTTCACTCTTACTCCAATTCTAGTGTCTGCGGATACTTTCGGAGATATTCACAACACGGTCATGTCGATATTTGATGGCGGCGTTGTACTCGTAATCATATTTGCTGGCGCATCTTGGGCGTTGGGACATCGTTCGAAAGCGATTGAGTTGTTAATAGGCGTGTGTTGCGGATACTTGCTCGCTCGACATGCGATAGATATTCGCGATTACCTAAAATCAATCGGATAGGAGGTTCATAGATGCTAAAAGAATTTTTTATCGATTTTCTAAACGAAGGCAAGCGTATATTTTTAGAGGATATCATAAGTATAATTCCGGACGTAGTCGGCTATACAGCGATTATTGCTGGTGCATTAATCATCCTATCTCCGATGGCAAATCGTAGCATCGTACGGCCAGTTGGACTGTTCGGAATTATTTTTGTTGTCGGTGCCAGCGTATTGGGGGCGAGATAATTGGTCATCCACGAAAAGTTAACGGAGAACTATTCGAAAACTACTCGCAAATTTTTCAATTACGAACGGAATGAAACGAAAGTTTACCGCATTGTGCCTCACGCTGACGTATCTAGTAATAACAAGCGACTTTGGCGCGCTATTTACAAAATGTACGAAATGTATGAACGGCCATTTAGTCGGATAGAACGGAATGGACTTCGCTTCACTCTGCGTGAAAAGGATTTATTTTGGTTCGATGTGATTTTTCGTCAGAAAAACGGTAAGAAATCCGTTGAGTTTTACGTTGCTACTAGCGAGTACCATGCCGATAAACTAAAGCGTAAAATCGAAAATAAAATGAGCGTTACGTTCCAGGAATCGTCCATCGACAATTTAGCAATGCCGAACGAAAATACGATAGTCCAAGAATTGCGCTATTTAAAACACGACATATTCACGTTAAACACTAATAGTAGCGACGTGAAAACGCCAATCTCAAACATACTTAACGTTGTAGACGAATTGCAATTTGACGGTGACTTGGCTAGGCTATCGATATGCAACGAATCTGAGAATCGTAATAAATGGGTAAAGTCGGCGCAATGGGCATACGAAAAGGCGCATAACGGTAAGGTGCCGCAGCGAGCAACGGTTAATGGTCGCATGATAACGAATTACTTGAAAGTAATGGCCGCCTACGTTATTAACGAATTTAACAGTTTGCTTGTGGACGTATTCCAGGCGTTTAACAACGTATTCTTTAAAAGTGAAAAGAAATACGAAAAGGACGACGTAATTAAAAAGGCATACAGTATCGCAGATGAAACCGGCACAGCTCGATTGAATCGCGAGAAAGGCAATTTGCCGGTATTTCGCTCGCATATACGAATCGCATCACATTCGCAAGATAGGTTAACTCGCGACACAATGGCAGAGGCCTTATCGTTATCTACGCAAGACCTAACGGAAACAAACGAATTGCACAGCGTTAAAATTACGTCAAAAATAAAACGGGATAAGGTATTGAACGAGATAAATTCGCTATCACTGAACGCGACTACTCGGAATGATCCGAACGTCAATCTCGTAAGCACCGACGAAATGTCGAAGCTAGCGTTAATGATGCCGAATCGAGAGCTGCAGCTAAAGTATGCTGACGCGCTTAACGTTAAGAAGCGTACAGAGGTAACTATTCCGAATGCTATGCGAGATTCAGACGGAATTTATCTCGGAGCTGCCGAAGTCAAGGACGACAAGATTGACATCTATATGCCTGTTGATAATCCGGATAATTTATATCGAGGCTATACGTTTATAGGCGGTCAAGGCGCCGGCAAGGATACAGCGATCAAGAATTGGGTCGTCGAAGGAAACCGTAAGCACAGCATTAGTTTCGTAGTCATTGACGCAATCGTCGAAGAGGGTTCGCGAGGCATGGCGGACGGGATTCGTGATGCTATTCATCCGGAGAATATTATCGACTTAAATATGAACGATAACGAATATATTCCGCCAATGGATTTGACGGAAGTCGTAACGGCTCTGGGACGCAATGGCGCGAGCAGATTTGCGGATGAGATGATCGATTTCATGCAAATTAGCGGATTGAGTCGTTCAGAGAAATACTTAACGGATGCTGCGAAAGCGAGTGGCGGAAGTCTGTTTAATATCAAACGGATAATTGAGGACGAGAATTTCCGCGCTGACCGAATCGAACAGTTAATGAACGAAGGTAATTTACGAGTAGCTAACGAGCTATTAGCTTGGGGCGATAATGATACGCTGTCCAATAAGTGTGATGCGATCCTCAATCGGTTAAATCGTTTCTTTGGTAACGATAGATTGTACGATATTTTCGCACAGGCACCACTTCCCGACCTCGATTTCCGCAAATGGATGGCGGAAGGTAAGGTAGTAATTATACGGGTTCCTAACGGACGTGGGCTTGGAGAAAACGCAGTTAAGACGCTTGTACATTGGATTACGCTTAAGACGTTTATGACACGGATGCTAATGTCGAAAGACGAGCAGAAGAACGGTTGCTTTATCGTCTTTAATGAGCCTGAACAGTACGAATCTGACGGGCTGTCGAAGCTAATGGGACGGATTGGTACAGAGGGACGCAAAGAGCGTTTAGGAGCGTTGTATGCGTTCCATCATTGGAATAAACTATCACCATCGTTACAGGAAAACTTACAAGGCGGAGGCGTGCAGCAATTCTTGTTCATGAACGATCATACAAAAACGTTCGACTTATCGAAGCATCGTTTCGAGGAGACTATTCCATTAGAGGATGCGTATAAATTGCCAGCCTATCACTCGATTATAAGCGTGCGAGCGAATAACGAGATGCAGCCGGCGTTTATATGTAGAATGGCGCCGCCAACCGAAAGCGAATACGATAATTCGTTTTTAACAAAACGGCACGCACGCATGTATGGCCGCGCATGGACGGATTTGCAGAAAGCGCTATAAATAAAAAATCGACCGCAAGGCAGCGATGCCCTACGGTCTTTTCTTCGTCATTGAGTTATTGCGCCGTCCCGCGAATAGTAGCGTAGCTAATCGCGCCAGCCTCTATCGCCTTCTGCGCAGCTCTTTCCGCATCTGCATACGTCATATATCCACCGGATTGCACACGGAATACTTTCGCATCTTTGTCAATTACGGATTCGATTCGTTTTGATTGCGAAGGCTTATCAGGCTGATTCGTTTGAAGCGTAATGCCCGCCTCTTTTGCGATGGATACCGCAATAGCTACGCAGATAGCGTCAAAGTTGCGTCGATATAAATCTGCATCTGCTCGGCTATCGACGAAGCACCCTTCGATTAATAGCGCCTTCTCTCGCGTGCCGGCTAAGAACGCAAGCTCTCGACGCTCTTTTGCGCCGCGATCCTTAAATCCGCCAGCAACAGCAATCGCCTTGCTAACGTTAGCCGCCGATTGCTTTGCATCATAATAAAGGACTTCGCAGCCGCGCGGAGCGTCAGTCGTTGAAGCTGCATTAAAATGCACGCTGACGTCGAGCGAGCGCTGTTTGCTGTTATGGAATGCTACAATTGCGTTTAGGTTATCGCGCTGAGTACGGCTAGTGTTATCGTGATATACGTGAACAGTTGCGCCATGCTCGCGTAGATATTTCGCTACTGTGTCAACAACTCGTCGAGCTTCGTCTACTTCGTCGAGATAGCCTTTTGCGCCGCGGATATATTGCCCATGACCCGAGCTGATTACGATTGCTTTTGACATATTAGCGACCACCTCACGGCTTATGATACGACATAGCGCGTTGACTATCGCTAATTCCCTTCGTAGTCGGATCAATCAACGCGCTATATAGGCTTGCGCCCATTAACGTTATTACATACGGATTGGATAGCGCGTCAGTGCCGAGCTTCCACAGGCTTGCCCATGTCGTTAATTCTGCGCCTGAAATTCCGTAGTAAGCGAACAGTGGCGTGCCTAGCGATAATGCTACCGTAATCCAAAATTGCGGATTCTTTGCGCGTACTTTTAAGTTTAATTGCGTCATAATTGCGTCATCTCCTTTAATTTTTAATGTGCTTATCGGCTTAATAGCGCTATGATAGCGATAATAACGGATGCCATCGATAAAATGCTACCAGCGATTGTTCCGATTAGCCATCGACGATTAGCGTTAGTTTCCGTTCGCATCTCGTCGATTGCCGTTTCATTACGCTTTCCGAGTGATAGCGCTTGGTCAGCGGTTGCGTTCGCTTGATTGGCGGTTTCGCGTACCGCCCTGAAATCGTCTATCTTCGCCTCGATTCCGCCTAGACGCTGATAAACGTCGAGTAATACTGATTGATCTTCGTTCATATCGTACCTCCTTACGTCATTATGGCGTTGTTTGTTGCGCGTCCATAGTCGTTAGTAATTGCGTGTATTCTTCGTCAGATAACTGATTGTTAGCGTAAAATACGTTTACCTTGTTTTTCATAGCGTCGTAAGTGTAGCGTTTGCGTTCGATTAAAAATAAGCATAATGCTAATACCGTCATAGTCCGTTTTCCTCCTTATATTCCTATTTCTGTGCGTGATACGAGGTATTCTGTGTTTAAAAGCGCTTGAGCTTGCATTTCTTCTAGCGTTGGTTGCGGATTGGTCGGTGGCAGTGATTCGAGAGATGGCGCTGTGAATTCGCCTGTGTTGGCGTTGTAATCCCACCCCTCTTGAATTTCGTTTCGTTCTGTAATATCAATTAGAACAATATTTGGTGCAAAATCAGGTTTTTCATAAGCATCGAAAATCCAGTGTGCTTTACTATATAAAATCTGTGCAAATTTCATCCAATCACTCCCACCATTTTACTATCAACATTCCGCGACCTCCATACCCTGAGCTATATCCACTAGAGCCTGGACTGCCAGGTATTCCTCCATTTCCAATAGTTATAGGAACACTAGAACCCGGCGTAACAGTTAAAGGAAAGTCAATAATGAAATCCCCGGCACCTCCACCTCCACCTCCACCTCCAGCCCCAGCACCTCCGCTGCAGTAAGAACCGTAGGCACCACTACCTAAAGAACCAAGTCCGCCAGAAAAATAGCCGCCAGCACCGCCACTACCGCCAGCCCCACTAGCGGTTGCGGCTGTTCCGTTACTGCCTCCAAATCCGCCAGCATTACCGCCAGCACTAAGTTCACCGCCGGCACCACCACTCAAGGACTTCAAAGCGCCAAAGCTTGTAACTCCGCCGGCACCACCTTTTGTCGCGTTAGAACCACCTCCGCCAGCTCCACCTCCACCTCCACCTCCGCCTGTGATGTAGACCTCCGTAGTACCTTCTGGAACAATAAAAGTGCCATTTGCAGTAAATACTTTTGACTTTAATACTTTACCGATCCCAGCAGTTAATTTTGCGTCAATACCATCTACAGCCGTTTTAGTTGCGTCAGTGGTAGTTTTAATCGTCTCAGTATTTTGTTT